>RFKJ01000777.1 GCA_003694325.1 Deltaproteobacteria bacterium | reverse complement strand
TGGCCCTGGCCGAGACCTTCGCCGCCCTGGACCGGGCCGGCCAGCGGGTGCCGCTGTGTCCCCAGGAGCTGGCCTACGCCGTCTTCTTCGACAACTCCACCCGGACCAGGAGCGCCTGGGCCGGCGCCGCCGCCCGCCTGGGGATGAGCCCGGTCATCGTCGATGGCAGCAGCACCCAGGTGGCCCACGGCGAGACCGCCGAGGAGACCGGGGCCATGCTCGGCATGAACGCCCATGCCCTCGGCGTCCGGCACGACCTGATCCTGGGCGAGGGCAACGCCTTCATGGCCGACGTCCTGAAGGGGATCTCCGACTACCTCGCGGCCACCGGCCAGGACCGCACCGTCCCGGTGGTCAACCTCCAGTGCGATGTCGACCACCCCACCCAGACCCTGGCCGACCTGCTGTACCTGCGGGAGCGGTTCCCCGACGGGCTGGCCGGCCGGAGGATCACGGTGTCCTGGGCCTACTCCCCCAGCTACGCCAAGCCGCTGAGCGTGCCCCAGGGACTCATCTCCCTGCTGTCCCGGCTGGGCGCCCACCTCACCCTGGCCCACCCCGAGGGCTACCAGCTCCTGCCGGAACCGATGCGGCAGGCCGAGGAGTTCGCCGCGGCGTCGGGCGGCAGCTTCCGGGTGGTCCACGACATGGACGCCGCCTTCGCCGACGCCGACGTGGTCTATCCCAAGAGCTGGGGGCCCCACGCCCTGATGCTGGAGCGGGTGGAAGCCAACCGGGCCGGCGACACGGCGGCCATGGCCGACATCGAGCGGCGGTGCCTGGAACGGAACGCCCGGCACCGGGACTGGATCTGCGACGAGCGCCGCATGGGGTTGACGGCCGATGCGCTGTACATGCACTGCCTGCCCGCCGACATCGGGGCCGAGGTCAGCCCGGCGGTGCTCGAACGGTTCCGCACCTCGCTGGCCCGGGAAGCCAACTGGAAGGTCTACGTGATCATGGCCCTGCTGGCCGGGGCCAAGGTGCCCGACCTGCGGGCCCGCCTGCTGGAGAACCTGCGATGAATGCACACAAGTCCCTCGACCAGCGGGTCGCCGAGCTGGCCGCCCGCGACCTGCCCCTGGCCCGCCGGATCCTGGCGGAGGCCATCCGCATCCCTGCCGACTACGTCGACCGTCCGGTGGACCAGGGCGGGGATCCCCTCTGTGGACTGTCCAACCACGAGGGGCCGCGCTTGGAGTACCTGCGCCGGACGATCATCGAGGTCGGGGCGGTGCGCCGGCCCGAGGATGTCGGCTTCGACGCCTACGGAAACCTGGTGTGGACGGTGGAGGACCCCGACGACGGCATCGCGGCCGACGACAAGAAGGTGATCTACTTCGACGGCCACACCGACACCGTCAAGGCCCTGCGGGAGGTGTGGCGGGACAAGCTGGAGGGCGGCATCGACGCCTACGAAGGGCGCCGGCCAGGGGGGAGGCTGGCCGAGGACTTCCTGCGGCGGGAGCTGGGCTGGCTGCCGCCGACAGACGAGCTGGACCACGTCATCTTCGGCCGCGGGTCCGCCGACCAGCTCGGCGGGGTGGTGGCCGAGATCATCGCCACCCGGATCCTGCTGGAGCTGGCCCCCGAGGGGGCGCTGCGCGGGGTGATCGTCCGGGCCTACGGGACCACCGCCGAGGAGGACAACGACGGCGCCGGCCCGATGTACGTCGTGGGCCGTGAGCTGCCCGGCGCGCCGCTGCACCGGGTGCCCGACGTGGTCATCCTCACCGAGGGCACCGGTGACAGCCGCAAGGGGGCGCTGGGGCTGTACCGGGGGCAGCGCGGCCGGATGCAGATCGAGGTCCGGGTGGTCGGTCGATCCTGCCACGGGTCGATGCCCTGGGAGGGGCTCAATCCGCTGGAGTACGGGGCCCGGATCCTCGTGGAGGCCGCCGACGCCTACGAAGCCCGCCAGGGCTTCCTCGACGATCCCTTCCTCGGCCACGGCACCCGGACGGCGTCCTGGGCGGTGCTGGACAGTCCCAGTGACTGTGCGGTGCCCGACACCTTCACCTTCCGCTTCGATCGTCGGTTGACGGTGGGCGAGGACCCCGAACAGGCCCGCAAGGACATCGAGGACCTGCCGGCCGTGGCCCGGGCGCGGGCCGCCGGTCTCCAGGTCGAGGTCACCGTGCCCCGCTACGAGCAGCCGACCTGGAAGGGGTACGTGCCGGGCAACCCGCAGATCTACATGGGCTGGAGCACGCCGGAGGATCACCCCGCCATCCAGGCCGGGGTGCAGACCTACGATCGCGTCGTGGGCCCGAACGTCCCGGATGGTCCCCAGGAAGGGGGGCGACTGCGCAAGCAGTGCCGGGTCGACCGCTGGATCTTCTCCACCGACGGGGTCGGCTTCCCGGTGCGGAAGGGGCAGCACGGCATCGCCGGCACCGACCGCAAGCGGTGGGTCCAGGCCGGCGACTTCGAACACCCCCCCATGTTCGGCTTCGGCCCGGGCATCGAGCAGAACACCCACAAGATCGGGGAGTGCATGGACACCCGCGAGCTGCAGCACGCCATCGCCTTCCTGGCGCGCTACCCCAGCGTGTTTGCGGGCGGCTAGCGGTGTTCGGGCGAGGGGGGCTGCCCCAGGTGCCGGGCGGCCGGCGGTGTTCGGTTGTGGCTGTGCTACCATCGCCGCCGCGCCGGGACCCGGAAGCTCGCCCCGGGGGCCCAGCACCGCGCCCCCCCTCGCTTCCGGCCCGCCCGACGCCTATGCGCCCCGCAGCTTCCGGGTCAGCAGCCGGTCGAGGGCGTCGGCGAAGCTCTGGCGGTCGGCCCGACCGAAGGGCGGCGGGCCGCCGGTCATGGTGCCGCCGGCGCGCAGCTCCTCCATGAAGTCGCGCATGGCCAGGCGCTGGCGGACGTTGCTGGCGTCGAGTAGCTCGCCGCGGTGTTGCAGGACGACGGCTCCCTTGTCGACCACCTGGGCGGCCAGGGGCACGTCCCCGGTGATGACGATGTCGCCGGCCTTACATCGTTCGACGATGGCGTCGTCGGCGACATCGAGCCCCTTGCCGACGACCACCTGGCGCACGGTGGGGTGTCCGGGCGGGATCTGCTGCCAGCGGTTGGCCACCAGCACGACGGGCAGCCGCAGCCGGCGCGCCGCGCGGAAGACGATCTCCTTGACGGCTCCGGGGATGCCGTCGGCGTCGATCCAGATGGTGAAGGTCGGGTCGGGGGTGTCCATGGAGACCGTGTACCCGCTCCCGCCGCTCCCGGCTTGCGCGGGTCCCCCGGTCCCGCCACTCCGCCGCCACTCCGCCTCCGCTCCGCCTCCGCTCCCCTCCCATGGCGAGGCGGGGGTCGCGTCAGGCCCCGCGGTCGACACCGGTCAGCAGCACGCCGGCGGTCTCGCCTTCGGACGGCGGTGCGGCCAGCCACCCGGCCAGCCCGGCCGATCCGGTGTGGCTGACGGCCAGGCCGGTGGCGTCCCGGGCCACGGTGTGGGCCCGCCGCAGGGTGTCCTCGTCGACGACCAGGGCGTCGCCGCCGGTCTCGGCCATGGCCTGGCAGCAGGCCCACCAGTCGTAGGTCTCGTCGTCGAGGATGCCGTGGGCGATGCTGTGGGGCGGCTCCTCCCAGGGCCACATGTACCGGCTGCGGTGACGGGCGGCGTCGGCCAGGTCGATGCTGCCGTGCAGCCCCAGCCGCAGCCAGGCCCGGCGCAGCGGCCAGGCTCCCTCGGTCTGGACCGAGACCAGCCGCGGCAGCCGAGAGATCCGGCCCAGGGCCCGGGCGTCGCGCAGCCCCTGCCAGACGGCGCTCAGCAGCGCACCGCCGCCGACCTGGACGTAGAGCACGTCGG
>RFKJ01000776.1 GCA_003694325.1 Deltaproteobacteria bacterium | reverse complement strand
GGCGGGACCTCCGGAGGAGGGACCGACTCGGGGACCTCCGGGGGCGCCGATACCGGCGTGACGGACGGGACCTCCGGAGGAGGGACCGACTCGGGGACCTCCGGCGGCGGCCAGCAGGATGGCGGGGACCCCGGTGGGGTCGACACCGGCGCCTCCACCAGCGAGACCAATTCCCGCGACCCGGGCGACAGCGGCACCACGAACGGCTCGGCCGACACCACGGTCGGCGCCGAGTGGACGATCCAGGGCGAAGGATGCTCCTGCAACGCCACCGCAGTACCCGTCGATCGCCGCGTCTTCGCGCTGCTCCCCATCATCGGGCTGGTCCTCGGGCGACGCCGTCGCCGCTGACACCGGGGCCGCGAAGGCGCCTCGCCGCCCCGGAACGGCGGCCGTCACCGGGAGCGGATGACCTCCCACTGCGCCTCGTCGATCACCGGCAGGCACGATGACCACCGCCGCGGCCCCATCAGGTTGTCGGGATCGTCGACGTGGGACAGGCCCAAGGCGTGGCCCAGCTCGTGGACGAGCAGGCTGTCCACCGGCGCAGCGCGATCCTGGGACCAGGCCCGCCAGGACACGAACACCGTGGGGCGGTAGCCAGGCGGCAGCAGCGCCGAGAGGTCGAACCCTCCGGCGGTGGCCGGGGCCATCCGCGGCGACACGGTGAATGCCTCCAGTCGGGCGAGGGCCTCCCCCGCCGAAGACTGCTCAGCGACAAGGCGGCGGGTGACCACGATATCGACGGTGTCGGCAGGAGCGGCGGCATCCCGATCGGCCAGCAGGCCCAGGGCCGGGGCGAACAACCGCCGGGCGCGCGCCGCGCGGTCGTCGCCGCCAGCCGCGCGGTCTCCCGCTCCCTTGCCCGCGTCCACCGAGCCCCCCCCCGCCGTTCGCCCGTCTGACGCCGGGATCGCCGAGTCGCCTCCGATGGGTGCATCCAGCGCGACCGGCCGGGGGGGGCCGTCCGCCACCAGCGAAAGGCCCAGCCACGCCGCCAGCTCGCGGTCCCGGTCGAGGCGGGCCTGCACGGCGTCCGGATCGACCCCCGGGCCGACCCGCACCTGCAGGGTCACCGAGCGGGTGTGCCCGGCCGGAGCCGAGCCCGGGCGGCAGGGCGCGGGCGCCGACGCGGCCCCCGGATCACCCGGCCCGCAGGCCAACCCGGCCAGGAGCAGCAGCACGCCTACTCCGACGGGACCACCGACACCTCGCCGACGACGGCATCGAGGTCGTAGATCTCGAGCTTGTCGATGAGTTCGTCGAGTTCCAGCAGGCGAAGCAGGTAGGGGGGGAAGGGTCGCAGGCGAAGGCGGGCCGACACCGTGATCGGTCCCGGGGCCGCCCCCTCGGTGGGCACGAACAGGGTGTAGGTCCGCTCGTAGAGCGGGGACAGCGCGTGGCTGGTGTGCTCGGTCGCCAGGTGCGAGAACAGGGTCGGCTGGCCATGGGCGTCGATGAAGCCCGACGACAGGGAGATGAGGTCGTCGTCGCCATACTGGTCGAGGCTGCTCCAGTAGTCCCGCAGGTCGCCGTTGGCGTCGAGGTCGCCGGTGGCGTAGAGCCGGGTGCCCAGCGCATCGGTGGCGATGACCTCCAGCCAGACCTGGCGCAGGAAGGTGGAGCCGGTGGGCAGGTTGTGGGCGGAGATGTCGTTGCGGATGTCGACGACCACGTCGAGCTGCTCGCCGGCCACCACCTGGTCGGGCAGCGACAGGCTCACCGTGGCCGCGGTGGCCAGCAGCTCCTCGATCCGGGCGCGGATCTGTTCCACCTCGTCCGGCGTCGCCCACCCGCCGAGCAGCGGCACGTCGACCCCGACGAAGCTGTGGTCGTGGAGGGTGCGCACCGTCGACGTGTCGGTCGCCGCGTAGCCCGAGGACTCGGGCATGTGACAGGTCTGGCAGGTCTGTCCCTCGTCCCGGCCCGGCGAGGTCGTCCACTCCTCGTAGGGGCGCTCCAAGGGCAGGCCCGAGATCTCGACGACATCGTGGCAGGCGCCGCAGAACTCGGCGCTCTCGAAGATGTCGCTGTACTCCATGCCGGCGGCGTTGTGGAAGCTCGACGGCTCGGGGTCGGTGAGAGGGCCGCGAATGGGACCCTCGGGGTCCAGCACGTGCCCGCTGTTGTAGACCCGGTCGATCCGGGCGACCTTGTGACAGGCCTCGCAGGTGATTCCCTCCATCACGATGGGCGACAGGTCCTCGAAGGAGAAGCCCGGGACGATCTCGCCGCCGCGGGTGCCGATGGCCGAGTGGCACTGGGTGCAGAACTGGTCCTGGGTGCCATCGAGATCGGCCTGGCGGATGCCGACCAGGGCCTGGTAGACGGGGTCGACCATGGCGTAGGCGTGCATCGACCGCGACCACTGCGCGTAGTGGTCGGGGTGGCAGTCGGCACACTCTGCCGCCGAGGTGAAGCTGTCGGGGTCGAGCGTCGGCTCGGCCGGCATGGACAGGTCATCGTGGTTGGGATCGACCGCGGTGACACCCGTGTCACCGCTGTCGTCGTCGACCCCGCCGCTGTCACCCGACTTGTCGCCGTTGCAGCCCGCCAGGAGCCCGGCGACCGGGAGCACCAGGGAAACGATGAGGGACATGGCCACGACCCGGGCTCAGAGCGACTGGAGGAAGGTGAGGAGGTCGGCCTTCTGGCTGGCGTCGAGGGCCTCAAAGGCGGCCCGGGAGGCCGCCGCTTCTCCGTCGTGCCGCGCGATGGCCTCCTCGATGGTGTCGGCGGCGCCGTCGTGCATGTAGGGGGCGGTCCGGGCGAGTCCCCACAGGGGAGCGGTGCGGAACTCCCACATGCTGGCGCTGGCATCCTCGATCCCGACGGCGTCGGGGGGGAGGATCTCGTGGAGGAGCAGGTCGGAGTACAGCGGCACCGGTCCATCGGCGCCGTCGAGCGCCGGGATGTGGCAGGCCGCGCACCCGACGCTCTCGAACAGCGCCTCTCCCGCGGCCTCCGCAGCCGGGTCGTCCCCGTGACTGCGCGGCGGCGGCGCGAAGTTCCGCAGCAGGTAGGTGAGCAGCTCGGCCGTGTCCCGATCGATCTCGGGGTCGGCCACCGCGTCGTTGTCCTGGATGCGCCCGAAGGTCAGCCCCTCCTGGTACTCGATGGTCATCCCGATCTCCGTGGTCAGGGCGTCCCGGACGAACTCCTCGACGCTGGGGACCTGGGCCTTCCATCCCAGGCGCCCCACGCGCCCCTCGTCCGTCCACGACACCCGCCCGGTGATCCCGTCGGGCGACACCGTGTCGTCGGGGTCGGCGTTGGCGATGATGGTCTCCTCGGCGATCCCGTCGATGAGCCCCAGGCCGAACAGGTGGGGGGTGTTGCGGTGCTCGAAGATGTCGGCTTCGGGCTGGGGGGCGTTCACCGAACCGGGCAGGGCGGTCTGCTTGTGCAGGATGGTGCCGACGCTGGGGACGGTGAACTCGCCGTTGTCGTTGAGGATGCCGTGACGCATGACGTTCACGCCGCGCGGCCCGGCGCCCCCGATGACCGGCTCGAAGTGACAGGCGCGGCAGGAGTCGCCGTTGAACCGCGGTCCCCCCGTCCCCTCGGCGTAGCCGAACTCCCGGTCGAACAGCTCCAGCGCTGCCTGGAAGGTCTCGGCCTCGTCCGCGCTCAGCTCGTGCAGGGGTCCCCCCCAGTCCCCGGCGGCGGGGAGGGGCTGGTCCGGCGGCAGCAGTCCCAGGGTGCGCTGGCTCCTGCCCCCCAGGCTGAACAGGAACTCCACCATCGCCGCCTTGTCGTCGTCGGAGCGGGCCGCGAACCGCCGCGCCTGCTCGGCGGCCTCGCCTCCGTGCATCTCGATGGCTTCGATGAGGGTGGTGGCCCGACCATCGTGCAGGTACGGCCCCTCGGCGGCGACCCCCCACAGCGGCTGGGTGCGGAACTCGTTGCCGTCGGCCTCCTGGAACCCGGCGATGTCGAGCCCATCGCCCAGCTCGTCGCCCATGTCGTGCAGCAGCAGGTCGCTGTAGACGGGAAGCGGCCCGCGCGGCCCCTCCAGCCGAGGCGTGTGGCAGGCGCCGCAGCCGATCTCGTCGAACACCTGCTGCCCCTGCTGGGCCAGGGGGTTGTCGGAGATGTCCTCCACCTCGGGCGCCGCCAGCAGCATCGCCCAGCTCACGAGGTCGAACAGGTCGTCGGTGGACAGCTCCGGGTCCGGGGCGTCGTCCTCGTCTTCCAGGGGCCCCGACTGGGCGGCGGCCTGGCCGTAGGGGAGGACCCCGTCGGCGAGCCAGTCGAGGTCTCGGCGGCCCGTCTGGTCGCACGGCGGGTCGTCGTCGGAGCTGGAGTCGACGGGCAGGGCCGCCCGCTGGTCGTGACAGAGGGGATCGGTCGTCACCCCCAGGTGGTTGAACAGCGGCCCCCGGATGAACCCCTCGATGCTGACCGTCTGGGCCTTCATGCCGAACCGCCCGACGAAGCCCTCCTCGTAGTTGGGTCGCCCGCTGATGCCGTCACCGTCGGCGTCTTCGGGATCGGCCCGGGAGAGGATCTCCTCCTCGCTCAGCTCGGCGATCAGCCCCACCCCGAAGAAGGGGATCGGGTTGCGCTGGGCGACCACGTCGATGGCCTCGTCCACCACCGGCCGGGCCGGCTCGTCGTGCCCGTAGTAGTACATCCGGACGACGCCGCTGCTGTTGCCCGCCGACTCGGTGGTGACCACCACCCCGTCCTCGGTGGTACGGGCCGCGATGTAGAAGTTCCGGTAGAGCCCGGCGGCACCGCCGGTGGTGGGCTTCTCGTGGCAGGCCGCGCAGAAGGTGACGTTGAAGCCGGGGCCCAGGCCGTCGGCCAGCGAGAACCGGCGCAGCGCCACCTGCTCCCCGCGCTCGAAGGTGGCCCGCTGCTCCTCCGTCGCGAAGGGCACCGGCTCGCCCATCGGCGCCGAGATGTCGGGGGCGATGTCCCCGTGGCTGACCCACGCCGCGGCGGGACCGGAGTCGTCACCCCCGCCGGTACACGCGAGGAACGTGGGCAGGAGCAGGCTGACCAGGGGTTGCACGCTAGCCTCCGGACCGGACGTAGGCGACGCCCGTGTAGGGAGCGGTGAAGTGCCCGCCGACGGCATAGTACCGCCCGGCGCCATCGCCCCAGATGGCGTGGATGTCGCCGCCGGACACCGGCCCCTCCTCGACGATCTCGCCGGTGGAAGGCCGGTACGTGCCGACCATGCCGTAGATCCCGCCGATGACCGCGAGGTCGTCCTCCAGCATGGACACGGCGTTGAGGCCACCGTAGCCGCTGGGCGCGATGGTCTGCCAGGTGCTGCCGTCGTAATGGGCGATGCGCGCGCTGCTGCGGCCGCCCACGGCGACGATGTTGTCGGCGCCGGGCCCCCACAACGACACGAAGTCGTCGTTGGCTTCCGCTCCGGCGCTCACCCGGGTCCAGGCCGCGCCGTCGTACTGGAGGATCAGGCCGTTCTGGCCGACGGAGAACAGCTTGTCATCGATCCCCCAGACCTTGAACATCGAGGTCGCGCCGCGGTCGTTCTCGCCCTTCCCGATGGGGACGGGTTCGAGGGAGACACCGTCGTAGTGCCAGATGCAGGTCTTCTCGCCGTCGATGGCTTCATCACCGCAGTCCCCGCCGGAGTCGGGCACCCCGCCGACCACCCACAGGTCCGATCCCGACGTGCCCCACACCCCCCAGAGGTCGGCTTCGGTGCCCGTGTCGATGGGCGTCCAGGCGGTGCCATCGTAGTGGGCCATGCTGCCGTCGACCCCCACGGTGTAGACGTCATCCGGACCGAAGCCGTAGGACCACACCAGCAACCCCAGGCCCTCGGGGACCTCCATCGGAGCCCAGCTCGTGCCGTCGTAGTGGTAGATCTCGCCCTGGACGTCGGTGCCCCCCACGATGAAGATGTCGTCGGGGCCGGTGCCCCAGACCCCGGACAGCGCCCCGGTGGCAGAGGTGTCGAAGGCCGGATCCCAGGATGCGGTGCTGGCCGCCCCGCCGTCGGCGGCACCCCCGTCTCCGACCAGGCCCGAGTCGTCGCCCTTGTCGCGGCACGCAGTGACGGCCAGGGCGGTCCCGAGAACCCCCACGGCCCATGTGGTGCGCTGAACCATTCCGTCGTCTCCTCGCTGTGACCCGTGCCGTGCGGGACATCCTGCCCCCGCAGGGCACTGCGCGCAACCGCCGCGCGGCGATGCCGGGAACCCGGCGCCCGACACCGCGTGGCGCGCACCTGTCCGAGTGAGGGTTAGCATGGGGCGACGGGAGTACCCATGAACGGTCTGGCAATCGGAGCGCTGGCGTTGCTCGCAGCGGGTACCGGGGCATGTACCGGCGACCGGGGGGGCGGCGACACCGCGGCCCAGGCCGACGGCGGCGCCAGCGGTGACGGCGGCGGCACCGTCACCGGGAGCTGCGACGAGCTGCCTGCCGGGATCACCAGCCGGGGGATCGTGACCTGCGCCGATCCCTCGCTTCGCGACACGCTCGGCCCCTACGAGCGGATCGAGGTGCCGGACCTTCCGGTGGCCACCGAGGACACCGGCGGCGAGATCTCCTTCATCCACAGTGTCGGGCTCATCGTGGCCGAGCTGACCGGCGACGACGTCGTCGACCTGTTCCTGCCCATGCGGGGCCCCGACCTCCTCTACATCGGACAGGGCGATGGCAGCTTCGTCCAGGCCGATCCCGACGGCACCGCCGACCCCGACGGCGACATGTCCTTCGGTGGCACCGCCGTGGACATCGACGAGGACGGCGACCTCGACGTCGTGGTCTCCAACATGGGCCACCCCGACCGGGTGCTGATCAACGACGGACGCGGCAATTTCACCGACGGCACGCCCGCCGCCGGGCTGGACCAGGGCGACGAGTACCACGAGTCCCTGGTGTTCGGCGACATCGACGGCGACGGCGACCTCGACCTGTTCGAGTGCAACAACGCCCCCGGGGACGGCAGCGGCGACTACGACGACGTGCTGCCCGACATGAACCGGATCTTCCGCAACGACGGGGGGGGGCACTTCACCCAGGACGAGGACGCCATCGGTGGAGAGCTGGCCGACGGCTACACGCGGATCGCCCTCATCGAGGACCTCGACCACGACGGCGACAAGGATGTCTACATCATCAACCACAAGCCCGAGCGCCTCGGCAACCAGGTCGCCGTCCAGACCGACCCGTGGGTGTTCGAGGACGGGATGCAGGGCAGCGGCCTGGACGTCCGCATCGCCGGCATGGGCCTGGGCATCGGCGACCTCAACGGCGACGGCCTCATGGACCTGCTGATGTCCGGCCAGGCGGCCATGACCCTGCTCGAGAGCCTGGGCGAGGGGGTGTGGTACGACAGCGCCACCGCCCGGGGACTCATCATGGAGGACCTCACGCCGGACCAGCAGCGGGTCCTGGCCTGGGGCAACGATCTCGCCGACCTGGACAACGACGGCGACCTCGACGCCTACGTGCAGTTCGGGCGGTTCGAGGGCATCGACCCGGAGAGCGAACGAGGCGGCCCGCAGCCCGACGCGCTGTGGCTGCAGGGCGATGACGGCCTGTTCACCGAGGTGGCCGAGGAATGGGGCGTCGCCGACCTGAGTATCGGCCGCGGGGTCATCGTCACCGACATCAACCAGGACGGCATGCTCGACCTCGTCAAGCGCTCCTTCGACGTCGGGCCCGAGGTGTACGTCAGCCACTGCGACGACCGGTCCTGGCTGGAGGTCGCGCTGCGCGACGCGCCCCCCAACACCTACGCCGTCGGCGCGGTGGTGGAGATCACCGCCGGCGACCGGAGCTGGAAGCGCTGGTTGACGGCGGGCTCGGTGGGATTCGCCAGCGGCGGCCCGCTGACGCTGCACTTCGGCCTCGACCACGTCGAGGTCATCGACAGCCTCACCGTCACCTGGCCCGACGGGCAGACCGACGGCTTCTCCGACATCTGCGTCAACCAGGCCATCACCGTGGACCGCACGGCCCTGTAGCACCGGCTCCGGGGCGCCGCAGGCGCGGCGACCTCACGCCGACGACACCACCCCGACGACATCACCGGGCGACTACTCGGGGACCTTCTTCATGTCCGCCGGATCGGGGGCCGCGATCACCATCCGGTCGTCGCTGGCCGAGTGGCCCGACGCGTCGACGACCTCCATGTGCAGGACGACCTCCTGCCAGGCCAGCAGCTCGGGCGGGGTATCCAGTTCGCCTTCAGCCAGGGCGGCGACGTCGAGGTAGCCGTACATGCCCGGGTAGGTGGCGACCGTGTCGTCGGTGTCGTCCCGGATGCTCAGCACCCGGTAGTTGTTGTCGCTGATGATGGCGTCGCCGTGTTCGCTGGCGGTGATGCTGTAGTGGACCTCCAGCACGTCGTCGAACCCGATCGCCTTGACGCTGCCGAGCATGTGCCAGCCCCCCTGGGGACCATGCACCATGGTGTGCTCGGACCCTTCGGGCAGCTCCTCCCACTCGGTCTCGCCCCCGCCGATCTCGATGCTGGGCGTGACCGTGGCCGGAGACCCGGAGTCGTCGCCGGCCCCGCCGGAATCTCCCGCGGGGATGGCGGGGGTGCAGGCGAACAGGACGAGTAGGCAGGTCAGGAACATGCGGCCACGATAGCCGATCGGCGACGGGGCCGCGGTCGCAGCACGCGCCCCGCACCACGGGGGGTCTCCTCAGGGCGTCTGTCCGGCCTCGAGGTAGCCCAACGCCTCCAGGGCCTCGCGCGTACCTGCATCCATCGTCTCGTCCCGCCAGGGTGGCGCGGCCGCATCCCACCGGGCCAGCAACCCGTCGAGAAGGGCCACCCGCTCCGGGTCGGGCTCGGCCGGCGGCTGTCCGGCGGCGAGGCGAAAGAGCCGGGGCCCCTCGCGCCGCCACGGGGTGCGGGTGAGGAGGTAACCATCGAAGGCCACGCTCCGGTCGAACAAGAGGTTGTTCCAGCCATCCGGGCTGCGTGACAGGCCGTGGGGCTTGGTCGCCTCGGCGAAGGAGGGCGGCGCCGGCTCGGAGACTCCGGACCAGGTCGGGCCGAGGTCCCGCCCGTGGCCGATGTGGGGGTCCAGTCCGACCCGCGCGAGGATGGTGGGCGCGACGTCCATGAGCCGCACCGGCTGGTCCACGACCCGGCCCTCGGGGGTCTGGAAGCGCCCGCGGCCCGCGACGATGAGGGGAACGTGGATCGCCGCCAGGTCGGCATCCAGCCCGTGCCCGTAGGGAGCCAGGCCGGGGTCGTCGAGGGCTTCTCCGTGGTCTCCGGCGAGGACCACCAGGCTGTCGGCCATCCGACCCTCCGCCTCCAGCCCGTCGAGCAGCGTTCCCAGCGCCCGGTCGGTCCACGCGACCTCGGCGAGGTACATCCCCCGGGCCCGCCGGGACTGCGTCTCCGTGAGCTGCCCGGCGCGTGCGGCCTCGATGAGCGGCCCCGGCTCCTCCACCGCCGCGCCGAGGTCGTCGACGAAGCGGGCCTGCACGTCGTCGGGCGCGCTCGACCAGGGACTGTGGGGGTCGAAGTAGTGGACGAACAGGAACAGCGGCCGGTCCCGGCGGGCGGCGCGCACGCTGGCCAGCGCCCGCCGGGTCACCCGGTCGGCGGAGTCCTCGTAGCGGAGGCGGACCCGGGTGCCGACGCGGTCGTCGTAGGCGTCGAAGCCCCGGGACAGGCCCATGTCGGCGGCGAGGGGGCTGGCCCCGACCACCGCCCGGGTCTGCCAGCCGGCGGCCTGGAGGCGCTCGGCCAGCAGCGGCAGGTCCGCCGGCACCGGGAAGCCGTTGCGGGGGACGCCGTGCCCGTGGGGATCCTCGCCCGACATGATGCTGGTG
>RFKJ01000775.1 GCA_003694325.1 Deltaproteobacteria bacterium | reverse complement strand
GGGCGTGGACGGGGGGCCGAGGGAAGCGGGCGCCCGGGTCGGGGGGTTGTGGACGTACCCCACGACGCGGGATGCTGGCGCCTGCGGCTTGCGAAGGTCGGTCCTTTGCAGGTAAGCCCTGTGCAGGCCACCTTGCGGCGACCCGATCGACTGCGGCGCCCGCACGTCGCAGCCGCGAGGACCGGGGCCCTGGAGGACACGATGAAGCTCGGAACCCGCTGTGTCGCCCTGCTGGCGCTGTGCCTCGTCAGCCCGATGGCCCACGCCAAGAAGGACAAGAAGAAGAAGAAGAAGAAGGACGAGGTGGAGGCGCCGCTGGTCGGGTGGAACCGAAGCGAAGGCTGGCCGGGTGACTGCTACTACCCACCGCAGTGGGACCAGCTTCCGGCGACCGACCGGAAGATCGCCCGGTCGGAGGCGCTCGACGCCATGCTGTCGCAGTGGCAGGGGGGGCGCGACGACGGCATCAGCTTCGACGAGGAGCTGACGACCGACGTGGAGACCGTGCTCCTGGGACGGCCCGAGGCCATCGAGCAGGTCGCCGCCGACAACCTCGCCCGTTGCCAGGCCGTCATGGCCGGCGGGGACAAGGGCGAGTGGGAACAATGGCTGAAGAGCCTGCCGGCGAAGCTGACCGAGGGCGAGTGCCGCCAGCCGCTCGACTACACGATGTTTGACTACCTGAGCATCGGCACCGGGTGGCAGCGGCCGTTGTCGATCTGCCAGGGCGAGACGGTGCGGATCAGCGGCACGGTCAAGGATCGGTACCGGGTCACCGAGGATGGCCCCTGGATCAACGTCGAGGGTGACCCGGACCAGCCGGCCGTCGGCACGGACCTGCCCTGCAACGTCGAGGGCTGCTTCGTCGGGCAGCTCATCATGAAGTTCGAGGCCGATTCCGGCTGGACCAAGGTCATGCCGGTCGGGGCCGAGCTGATCTTCACGGCGCCGGAGCACGGCACCATCAGCTACCGGATCAACGACGACACCTTCTTCGACAACACCTGGTACAAGTCCAGGGGGATCGAGGATCACACCGCCATCGAGGTCTCGCCCGCCCAGTGAACTCGACGCTCAAGCGGATTGCGTTCAGCCTGGTCCCCGTGGTCGTGCTCCTCGGTGGGGCGGAGGCCGGCCTGCGGGCGGCGGGCTGGCCCGAGGTCGATTCCAAGGCCTTCGCCCACAACAAGGTCTACTGGGTCACCGATCCGGACCTGGAGGCGGCGGTATTCCCGCACAAGGAGACCGGCGGCAGTTTCATCGTCAGCACGGACCACAACGGGCTGCGGGTCCCTCGGCACCCGGAGGAGAAGGCCGAGGGCATGCACCGGGTCATGGCGCTGGGGTGCTCCACGACCTTCGGGTGGGGGGTGGACGACGACGAGAGCTACCCGGCGCGGCTGGAGAGCCGCCTCAAGGCGGGAGGTCACGACGACTGGGAGGTGATCAACGGGGGCCAGCCCGGCTACACGACCTTCCAGGGGTTGTGGCTGTGGGACCGGACCCTGAAGCGCTACGACCCCGACGTGGTGTTGATCGGCTACGTCGTCCAGGACGCCCGCAAGGCGGCCTACACCGACCGGAGCCAGGCCATCCTGCAGGGGGAATCGAGCTACCTCAAGCAGCACCTGCTGTACCGGAGCAAGGTGTACCTGGGGCTGCGGGCGTTGATCGGCTCGGTGCAGGTCCGGGCCAAGGAGCGGGGCGAAGGGGATGCGGGCGGGGTCTACCGGGTACCGCCGGAGGACTACGTGGCCAACATCCGCAAGCTCGTGGGCAAGGTGCGGGCCATCGGTGCGGAGCCGGTGCTGTTCGGCTACCCGCTGGAGCGCGAGGGATACACGCACCAGCACCGGTTGATCCTCGCCGCGGCCGCCGAGGACCTGGGCGTGCGACACTTCGATCCGCAGGCAAGGATGGAGGAGGCCTCCCGCCGACAGACCCTCTACTTCGAGAGGGACCGGGGCCACGCCAACGCGAAGGGCAACAACCTGATCGCGAAGTGGGTCTACGACTGGCTCGAGGACCAGGGCATCCTGGACACGGAGGGTTGAGGTGGAGCGACCGCGCGACAGCACCCTGGTGCTGCTGACCCTCAACGAGATCGACGGGCTGCGGCTGCTGTGGGACCGCATCCCGGTGTCGGCGTTTGCCCGCACCATCGCCGTCGATGGCGGGTCGACCGATGGCACGCGGGAATTCCTGGCCGCCCGGGGGGTGCCGGTGCTCGACCAGCCCATCCCGGGGCGCGGGGTGGCCTTTCGCGTGGCCGCCGAGGCCACCGACACCGATCGCCTCGTCTTCTTCTCGCCCGACGGCAACGAGGACCCGGCGGACATCGAGCCCCTGGACGACCTCGTCGCCGGGGGGGCGCGGCTGGCCATCGCCAGCCGGTTCGCGCCGGGTTCCCAGAACGAGGAGCAGGACGCGATCCGGGCGCGGGCCCGGGTGAACCAGGCGTTGACCTGGCTGGCCAACAAGCTGTTCAACACCGGCCCCTACGTCACGGACACCATCAACGGCTTCCGCGCGCTGCGCCGAGAGGACCTGCTGGCGCTGGAGACCACGGTCAAGCGCTTCCCCATCGAGTACCAGATCAGCATCCGGGCCATGCGGCGGCGCTGGCCGATCGCCGAGCTGCCGACCATCGAGGCCCCGCGCGCCGGGGGGGAGAGCAAGGCGTTGTCGTGGCCGGTGGGCAAGGACCACCTCAAGGTGCTGCTGACCGAGCTTCCGGGGGCGCGCATCTTCGGGACCGGTCGGTGAGCCGCGGAGGTCGTCCGGGCGGGGGGCGGGATCGGGACATCGCCGCCCTGGTGGATCGGTGGCTCGACCGCGACGCGATCGGGGTCCCCGACGAGGGGATGCCCCTGGCGGTGGCGCCCTACGGCCGGGAGGAGGTGATCGAGGCCATCGCGACGCTGCTGGAGGGCCGGCTGACCATGGGGCCCCGCGTGCGGGCGTTCGAGGAGGCCTGGGCGGAGGCGGTGGGGGCGGAACACTGCATCATGGTCAACTCGGGCTCCTCGGCCCTGCTGGTGATGATGACCGCCCTGGTGGCCACCGGTCGGCTCGCGCCCGGCGACGAGGTGATCGTTCCGGCGGTCGGCTGGTCGACCAGCCTGTTCTCGGTGGCCCAGGCCGGTCTGCGGCCCGTGCTGGTGGACGTCGGCGCCGACAGCCTCTGCCTGGAGGGGGATCACGATCGCCCGGTCCTGGCGCTGCACCTGCTCGGGTGTCCGTCGACGGCGACGGGTCCGCTGGTCATCGAGGATGCCTGCGGGGCGCACGGAGCGGAGGTCGGCGGTCGACCGGTGGGCGGGATCGGCCTGTGCGCGGCGTTCAGCTTCTTCTTCTCGCACCATCTCACCACCGGTGAGGGCGGGGCGGTGACGACGTCGGACCGCGAGCTGGCCGACGCCTGCCGCGCGGTGCGGGCCCACGGGTGGGTGCGCGAGCGCAGCGACCGGGCCGAGCTGGAGGCGCGCCACGCCGACATCGACCCGCGCTTCCTGTTTGTGTTGCCGGGCTACAACCTGCGCCCGACCGAGCTGGCCGGGGCGTTCGGGATCCACCAGGTGCCGCGGCTGTCGGCCTACGTCGCCCGGCGCAACCGCAACCACCAGCAGTGGTGCGCGGCCGTCGCCGACCTGGGGCTACCGCTGCGGGTCTTCCCGCAACTGCCCGGGACGCTCCACTCCGGCTTTGCCTTTCCCATGCTGCTGCACCCCGACAGCCCCCTCGACCGCGCGGAGCTGTGTCGAAGGCTGGAGGCGCGGGGGATCCAGACGCGACCCATCTCCGGCAGCAACCTGGCCCGCCAGCCGGCCTTCCGCCGCGTCGTCGGGGCCCGGGTCGAGGGCCCGCTCCCGGTCGCCGATGCGGTCCACGAGCGGGGGTTGTTCGTCGGCAACAGCCACGCCTTCGACGAGCGTCACGGGGAGCGGCTCTGTGATGCGCTGCGAAGCGCGTTCGCCCGGCGGCCCTGAGCCGCCGCCGTCGCCGGCCGTCGCCGAGGGATCGGCCGTCGGGGGGCGCCGCGGCCGGGGGGCTTCGGGGTAAGCTCGGCCGTCACCATTCCGGCCGGTGGATGTCGCCCTCCTCCGGCTCCGGCATCACGGGTGCGTGCGCACCCCCTCCAGGGCGCTTCAGGGTGTGTTCGTCATGAGAATCGTCGTCACCGGGGGGGCCGGCTACATCGGGTCGGTGCTGGTGCCTCGCCTGCTCGCGGCCGGGCACGACGTGCGGGTCCTCGACAACCTGATGTACGGGCCGCACGCGATCCTGCCGTTGTTCATCCACCCGAACTTCTCCTTCGCCGAGGTGGATGTGACCGATCGCCGGGCGCTGGAACCCCACCTGCGGGATGCCGAGGCGGTGATCCACCTCGCCGCCCTGGTGGGCTACCCGCTGTGCAAGAAGCTGCCGCGCCGGGCGGTCGAGGTGAACGTCGACGGCGCCCGCAACGTCGCCGAGCTGTCCCCCCCCGAGGCGCGGATCATCTATGCCTCCACCGGGTCCAACTACGGCGAGGTAGTCGGGATCTGCACCGAGGAGACCCCGCTCAACCCGCTGTCGCTCTACGGCGAGACCAAGACCCGGGCCGAGGAGATCTTCCTGGAGCGTCCCGGCACCGTGTCGCTGCGCTTCGCCACCGCCTTCGGCATCGCGCCGCGGTTGCGCCTGGACCTGATGATCAACGACTTCGCCTACCAGGCGATCCACAACCGCTACCTCGTCATCTACGAGAAGCACTTCCGCCGGACCTTCATCCACATCCAGGACATCGCCGCGGCCATCCAGTTCATGATCGAGCGGCCCGAGCGCATCACCCACCGGGTCTACAACGTCGGGCACGACTCGATGAACTACACCAAGGAGCAGATCGTCCAGCTCCTGCAGCAGCGCACCGAGTTCCTCACCCACTTCGCCGAGATCGGCAGCGACGACGACAAGCGGGACTACGAGGTCAGCTACGCCCGGATCCACGAGACCGGGTTCCGGATCGAGGTCGACATCGAGCGCGGCCTCGACGAGGTCATCGGGGCCCTGCGATACCTGCGGCTGCAGAACCCCTACAGCAACGTGTAGGCCGGATCCAGGAGGAGAGGGCGTGGACTGGAGAGGCAAGCGGGTCCTGGTCACCGGCGGGCGGGGCTTCCTGGGGCGGCACCTGGTCCGGGGCCTTCAAGCGCGTGGGGCCCACGCGATCCCGGTCGGCCGGGGCGACGCCGACCTGCGGGATCGGTCGGCGACCCGGCTCCTGTTCGAGGCGGTGGAACCCGACATCGTGCTGCACTGCGCCGTCCAGGGAGGGGGCATCGGCTGGATGCGGGAGCACCCGGTGGAGAGCGGGCGGGACAACGCGCTCATCAACGTGCATGCCCTGGACGCCGCCTGGCGGAGCGGAGCCCGGGTTTTCGTGGGGATCAGCTCGGCCTGTGCCTATCCCCGGCAGCCGGCGACGATTCCCTTTCCGGAGTCGGAGCTGTGGAACGGCCGGCCCGAGCCGACCAACGACACCTACGCCCAGACCAAGCGGCTGATGATGTCGCTGGGCGAGGCGTACAGCCAGCAGTTCGGGCTGCGCTGCGCCTTCCCGATGCTGGCCAACCTCTATGGCCCCGGTGACCACCTCACTCCCGAGCGGGCCCACGTCGTCGCGGCGCTGATCCAGCGGGCGCTGGCCCGGCCGGAGGCCCTGGTCGTCTGGGGGACCGGGCGGGCGACGCGGGAACACCTCTACGTCGAGGATGCCGCCGACGGCGTGCTGGCCTGCGCGGCCGCCGCCGCCGACGGCGTGGATGTCGGGCCGATCAACGTCGGTACCGGGGTCGAGGTCAGCGTCGCGGAGCTGGCCGAGGCGGTCGCCGCCGCCTGTGACTACGCCGGCCCGATCCGCTTCGACGCCAGCCGGCCGGACGGACAACCCCGCAAGTGCCTCGACGTGTCGCGGATGCAGGAGCTGTTGGGATGGCGGGCGTCGACCTCGTTGGCCGAGGGGTTGGCGCGAACGGTGGCATGGTACCGGCAGGTGCTCGAACAGGAGCCGACATGACTGCGACATCGTCACCGGCGCGGCGCGCGCTCGGGGCCGTCATCGGCGGCCTCCTGCTGGCCTGGGCGCCGGCCTGCCTGGAACGGACGACCGGCGAGAAGAAGGAGCTGGACCCGCGTTTTCTCGAACAGATCGCGGCAGAGG
>RFKJ01000774.1 GCA_003694325.1 Deltaproteobacteria bacterium | reverse complement strand
CCCCTGCCCCTGCCCGACCTGACCGCCCCCGACTTCCCGACCTGGCTCAAGACCTGGTGGCAGGCGGTGGTGTGGGACGCCGCCGGCCGACCCGGCGACTTCGAGACCTGGTGGGTGGCGGCCCTGCAGCGGGGAGGCTGGTTCAAGCCGGCGGCTGCCCGCGGCGCGGAATTCCAGCTCGCCACCGCCCCGCGCTCCGGCGGAACTGCCGACGGCGTCACCCTGACGCTCTTCGCCCACCCGTTCCTGTATGACGGGCGGCACGCCAACAAGCCCTGGGCCCAGGAGGTGCCGGAGCCGGTCAGCTCGTTGACCTGGACGACCTGGGCCGAGATGTCGCCCAGGACCGCGGCCGGTCTCGGCCTGGAGAAGGGCGACCTGGTGAAGATCTCGACCAGCCGCGGCGACATCGAGGTCGACTTCTTCGCCAACCCCTCCGTCCGCGACGACGTGATCGCCGTGGTCATGGGCAACGGCAAGCGCACCGGGGGCCGGTACACCCGGTTCGGCGCCAACCCCGTCGACATCGCCGACGTCCGGGTGGACGACGCCAGTGGCGCGCTGGTCTACAGCGGGGGGGCGGTCAAGGCCTCCCGCACCGGCGGCCGGTCCCGGACCCTGCCCTACATCGGCAACATCGACCAGGACGGGCGGCACATCAACTACGTCGTGAGCCGGGAGGACCTCGGCAAGGGCGACGGTCCGGGCAGCATCGTGCCCCAGCACCACCCGCCGACGGACGAACGCCTGGAAAAGGCCGGCCTCCACGACATGTTCCCGGAGCCCGACCACCCCACCTACCGGTTCGCCCTGGCCGTCGACCTCAACCGCTGCACCGGGTGCGGCGCCTGCATGACGGCCTGCCACTCCGAGAACAACATCCCGGTGGTGGGCCCCGCCCAGATCCAGAAGTCCCGGTACATGGGATGGATCCGACTGTCCCGCTACTTCGAGGGCGAGGGCGAACACCCCGACGTTCGATTCCAGCCGGTCATGTGTCAGCAGTGCAGCCACGCCCCGTGCGAGGGCGTCTGCCCGGTCCTGGCCACCTACCACAACCTCGATGGCCTCAACGCCATGATCTACAACCGCTGCGTGGGCACGCGCTACTGCGCCAACAACTGCCCGTACAGCGCTCGGCGGTTCAACTACCACTCCTACCGGTGGCCGGACTCGTTCAACCTCATGCTCAACCCCGACGTGTCCACGCGGGACATGGGCGTGATGGAGAAGTGCACCTTCTGCATCCAGCGGATCCGGGCGATCAAGGACCGGTGGCGGGACGAGCACCAGACCGTGCCGGCCGAGGAGTTGAACGACCTCACCGCCTGCGCCCGGGCCTGCCCGGCCGACGCCATGGTGTTCGGCAACGCCAAGGTCTCCGACAGCAAGCTCGGCGAGCAGTTCGCCGACGAGCGCGCCTACACCATGCTCGGTGAGCTGAACACCAAGCCCGGCGTCCGCTACCTCGCCCGCATCAACCACATTCCGAGCGTCGCCCACGGGGGCGGCCACGGTGGGGGCCATGGCGACGGCCACGGCTCGGCCCACGGCTCGGAAGACACCCACGGCAGCGAAGCACCCGCCGCCGGCGGCCACCACTGAGGAGGGCCCTGCAGTGAAGGGACTGACCTACGGCGCTGTCACCCGTGACATCATGCGCCCCTTGTTCAAGCCGTCGGTGGCCTACCTGGGCCTGCTGGGGCTCAGCGTCGCGCTGCTGGCCTGGGGTGGGTACTGCTGGTACGTCCAGCTCCAGTGGGGCCTCGGGGTCGGAGGCTTCCAGCCGCCGGTGTTCTGGGGTGTCTACATCACCACCTTCGTCTTCTGGATCGGTATCGGCCACGCCGGCACTCTGATCTCGGCGATCCTCTTCCTGTTCCGATCGCGCTGGCGCACGGGCGTCTACCGTGCGGCCGAGGCGATGACGATCTTCGCGGTGATGACCGCGGCCCTGTTTCCGGCGATCCACGTCGGCCGGGCCTGGAACGCCTACTGGCTGTTCCCCTACCCCAACCAGCGCGAGCTCTGGCAGAACTTCAAGAGCCCGCTGATGTGGGACGTGTTCGCGGTCAGCACCTACTTCAGCGTGTCGACCATCTTCTTCTACGTCGGGCTCATCCCCGACATCGCTGCCATGCGCGACAAGACCACCGGGCTGGTCCACAAGATGTACCGCCACCTGTCGCTGGGCTGGCGGGGCACCGACCGGCAGTGGCGCCACTACATGGCCGCCTACGGCTTCTTCGCCGCGTTCGCGACGCCGCTGGTGCTGTCGGTCCACAGCGTCGTGTCCTGGGACTTCGCCATGGCCCAGACCATGGGCTGGCACAGCACCCTGTTCCCGCCGTACTTCGTCGCCGGCGCCATCTTCAGCGGCTGCGCGATGGTCATCACGCTGCTGCTGCCGATGTCGAAGATCTTCGGCTGGGAGGACTACATCGGCACCTGGCACTTCGAGAGCCTGGCCAAGATGTGCCTGCTCACCGGGGGCATCCTCACCTACTCCTACGCCATCGAGCACTACATCGGGTGGTACTCGGACAACCCCTACGAGTGGGGCATCTTCGCCTTCCGGGCGACCGGCGCCTACAACTGGGTCTTCTGGACCATGGTCACCTGCAACTGCATCATCCCGCTGGTGTGGTGGAAGAAGAGCTGGCGGACCAACTGGACCATCCTGTTCGTCGTCTCGGTCTTCATCAACATCGGGATGTGGTTCGAGCGCTACAACATCATCGCCAGCTCCCTGGCGCACCAGTTCGATCCCGCGGCCTGGGTCTACTACACCCCGAGCTGGGTCGAGCTGGGCATCCTCGTAGGGAGCTTCGGCTGGTTCTTCACCTGGTTCCTGCTCTTCGTGAAGGTGATGCCCTCCGTCGCCATCGCCGAGGTCAAGGAGCTGCTCCGCCCGCCCCTCAAGGCGGATGAGGAGGCCGCATGAGCGCCGAAGGCACGACCGTCAAGGCCGTCTTCGCCCACCTCGACTCCCTCGTCGACGGCATCGCCGCCGTCAAGCGGGCCCGGTTGCCCGACTTCGTGGTCACGGCCCCCCTGCCGCGCCACGAGATCGAGGAGCTGATCTACGAGGGGCGCCCCAGCCCGGTGCGCTGGTTCACCCTCACCGGCGCGATCTTCGGGGGCACCGCCGGCTTCTCGCTGGCCTCGCTGACCCACCTGAACTGGCCGATGATCATCCCCGCCGGCAAGCCGCTGGTGTCGGTACCGGCCTTCATGGTGATCACCTTCGAGGCCACGGTCTTCTGGGGATGCCTGGCGACCCTCATCGGGCTCATCGTGATGTGCCGGCTGCCGTCGTTTGGACTGCAGGAGGAGGTCACCGACGCCCGGTTCAGCGACGACTGCTTCGGCATCATCATCAACGGCCTCGCGGGCGCGGCGGTGGAGGAGTGGAAGAACAAGCTGCTCGCTGCTGGCGCCATCGAGGTCACCGTCTCGGGGAGCAAGTGATGTCCCGCTTCCACCTGCACGCGGCGTCCGGCCTCGCCCTGGTGGGGCTGGCCGCCGGGCTGTCGTCTCCCGCCCGGGCCTTCCCCTGGGACTGGGACATGGTCGATAACGATTTCAAGCGCGCCTACGAGTGGCAGATGGCCAACCTGCCCGACGGGGCGGTCACCATCGACCGCTACGTGCCCAACGCCGACCGGATGACCCCGGAAGGGCAGGCCCTGAAGAACCCGTTCGGTGCCCACCCCTCCGAGGAGGTGCTGGCCCAGGGCAAGCACATGTTCGAGGTGTACTGCCAGGCCTGCCACGGGGTGGAGGGCAAGGGCAACGCCCCGGTGACCCACAACGACCCGGCCAACAACGTGCGTCGCTATCCGGTTCCCCCGCCGATGCTCAGCGGCACCGGCGCCATCACGGCGGCCCGCAGCGACGGCTACATCTACCTCACCATCCGCAACGGCGGCGCCATCATGCCGGCCTACGGGCCGTCGATGGAGGACCCGGAGATCTGGGCCACCGTCGCCTACATCCGGACGCTCGAGGGGGCGCAGTACACGCCTCCTCCGGCCCCTTCTGAAGCCCCCCGGTAGGGAGCGGAGCATCCATGTCCCCACATGCACATGATCCCCTGGCCCCGCTGTCCGGGCTCCCTCGCGAGGTGCCGGGCTCGGTCAAGGCCGCCGCCGGCGTCGCCATGTTGATCGGCCTGGCCACCGCCGGCTTCGGCCTGGCCACCCACCGGGACCTGGCCTTCGGGTCGTTCATCAGCAACTTCATGTTCTGGGCCGGGATGGCGCAGGGCGCGTTCATGCTGGCCGTCGCCATGACCCTGGTCAAGGCGCGGTGGGGCACGGCGCTCAAGCGCTTCGCCGAGGCCTTCGGGCTGATGTTCCCGATCATGCTGGTCCTGCTGCTGGTGTTCTTCCTGGTCGGCGGGCTGGACGTCTACCCCTGGATGCACGAGGAGATGCCGCCCCACAAGGCGGTGTACCTGACCCCCAGCTTCCTGGTCATGCGGATGCTGGTCGGCCTGGGCCTGCTCAGCGTCCTGAGCCTGGTCTACATCCGCGCCAGCCTCCGCGCCGACATGGGGACCGCCGCCGACCACCTCGGGGATCGCACCCCGGCGTGGTGGAGCCGGTTCACCTTCGGCTGGAAGGGCGCCGACGCCGAGCGGGAGGCCAACTACCTGCGGCGCCTCAACGTCGCGCCGGCCATCGTGATCGTGTACGCCATCATGTTCTCGGTGATGGCGGTCGACCTCGAGATGAGCCTGTCGCCGCACTGGTACGCCAACATGTTCCCCGGCTGGTACTTCGCCAGCGCCTTCTGGAGCGGCCTGGTGGGGCTGGCGATCCTGACCCTGGTCAGCCGCAAGTGGCTGGGCGTCGAGCACGCGCTCACCCCCAGCGTGTACCACGACCTCGGCAAGCTGACCTTCGGGTTCACGATGTTCTGGGGCTACACCGGCTTCGCCCAGTACCTGGCCATCTGGTACGGCAACATGACCGAGGAGATCGGCTTCGTGCTGCTGCGTACGCAGGTCGAGCCCTGGAGGAGCCTGTACTTCGTGGTCGTGTCGCTGTGCTTCCTGGTGCCGTTCACGACCCTGCTGTCCCGCGGCCTCAAGAAGATCCCCAGCGCCTTCCTGGCCATCACGATCCTCATCGCCGTCGGCATCTTCCTCGAGCGGTTCTGGGTGGTCATGCCCAGCGTCCAGATGGAGGCCGACATCGTGACCCCGCTGGCCCTGACGGTGGGCATGGGCATCGGCTTCCTCGGGCTGTTCACCTTCGTGATCGCGACCTTCCTCAGCAAGGTCCCGCCCCTGCCGCTGGCGGACCCCTTCTACGGTCCCGATCCCGAAGACGTCCACGTCCACCCGTCGACGGAGCACGCCCACTGAGGCGCCACACCTCGGCGAGCGGGTCACCCACCCCGACCCGCACCCAGGCGGCCACCCCTCGGGGTGGCCGTCCTGCGTCGGGCGGCGGCCCGGGTGGGCCGGACACGCCCGGGGTCGGTCAGCGCAGGGCCCGGGCCCGCTGCAACCCGGCGCGGTAGTCGCCGATCCCCGGCGCCAGCTCCACCGCCTTGGCGAAGCAGGTGGTGGCATGGTCGCGGTCGTTGCGCAGGACCGCCATCTCTCCCTGCTTGGCCAGGAGCGCCGCGGACTCCACGATCTTGCTCTCCTCGACGACCTCCTTCCGGTACTCCCGGCGCCGGTGCGGATCGGAGAGCACCGCGTGGGCCTCGTCGAGCTTCTGGTTGATCATCGAGACATCAGCGATGGCGGTCGGCGGCATCCCCTGGAACCGCGCCGGGGTGAACTCGGACTTCAGCCGCTGGTAGGCCCGGTCCACCTCCTCGGTGATGCAGATCCAGTGGACCTCCAGCACGTCGAAGTGGCTTCCCTTGAAGATCTGGTCCTTCTTGCGGTCGATGAGCGCCTGCAGCGCCGCCCGCGCCCGCTGGTCGGACTGCTCGGCCCGGAACTCGAAGAAGTCCAGGTCGATGAGGGCGCGCAGCACCGCCGCGGTCATCGCCCGGGACAGCGGCGAGACGCTGTAGACCTCGCGCAGTCGCCAGGAGTTGTTCTGGATGGTCTCGATGAGGCGCGCCTCGTTGGGAGAGAAGCGCATGTCGGGAATCAACCCGGCGGAGGACTCCGGCAGGAAGATGTACCGGTCGAGGTAGTCCTTGAGCGAGGCATACAGCGTGTCGGACTTCATCTCCCGGGCCTGCTGGACCAGGCTGCGGAACAGCATCGCCGGCACCTTCAGGGGCGAGGGCAGGAACCGCTCCGGGAGGGTGTCGAGGGAGTGGAAGGTCCACTCGCCGGTGGTGTCGGCCAGGGCCCGCTGGAACACGAACTCGGTCTGCTTGCCGAGCACCATGACGAGCTGGGGGAAGGTCATCACCCCCATCTGGATGAAGGCCTCGCCCTGGCGGCAGCCTTCCTTCTGCATGATCTCGAGGCTCTCGCGGAGCTGCTCCTTGGAGATCTGCCGGGCCTTGTACAGCAGCACGCCCAGCACCTCGCCCTCGTCCAGCGGCTCGGTGCGGAAGCCGACCGGCCCCCCCTGGTACCAGAAGCCGTAGCGGACCTGTCCATCCGGGCGGGTGAGCGTCAGCAGCCCGGTGCGGCGCTCGGCCGCGAACCGGATCAGTGCCGGACGCAGCTCCGCCGGGTCCCGACTGCCGCGGGCGTCGGGTTCGACCCCGCGCAGGTCCGGCACCGCGAAGCCCCGCCCCGCCGGGCGCGCCGGGCGAGCGGCGTCACCGGGCGGCGGAGCCGGGGCCGAGGCAGGCTCCGCCGGTGGCGCCGGCACCCCCCGCGCATCGACGAGCTGGCCCTGCTCCACGAACCAGTCGCGCAGGTCGTCCACCGCCTGGAGGAGGTCGGCGATCCGCTGCTCGACGCTGGCCGGCCACTCCGGGACCCGAAGCGCGACGCTGCCATCGGCGGCGCGGTGCACCACCTGGGCCAGGATCGGCCCCAGCCGCCCGATGGGGGGCACCACGAGGTCGAGCTTCAGCTCCGGGGCCGGTTCGCCATCGAGGGTGCCGGCGGGGAGCAGGACCATGCCCTGGCTGAGGAGCCCGGCGTGGTCCTCGAGGAATTCGACGACGGATCGGTACTGGCGGGTGGCACGACGAACGGCCATGTCAGGGTTCCTGCTGCGGGGTGGAGGGAGAGGCGTCGGATGGTACCGGACGGCGGCCTCCGGCGTGGACCCACTCGGCGACGTCGAGCTTGCCCAGCCCGTCTGGAGGGTCGATCACGTAGCGGGGGAGCGCGATTCCACTCACCCTCGACGCCAGCTCCGAGTAGATCCGGAGCCCTCTCCGGGTCGACAACCGGAACATGGCGTTGCCCGGGGCGGGGTCGGGATGGTGGAGGTAGTAGGGAAAGACCCGCATGGTGGTCAGCTCGCCGAACAGCTCGGCCAGCACGGCCGGATCATCGTTGACCCCGGCGAGCAGCACCGCCTGGTTGAGCACCGGGATCCCGGCGTCGACCAGGGCGGCCAACGCCCGGCGCACGTCGGGGCTCAACTCGTCGGGGTGGTTGGCGTGGACGATGACCCACACCGGGGCCCGCTCCGCCAGACCGGCGACGAGGGCATCGGTGACCCGGAACGGTGCGGTGATGGGTGCCCGGGTGTGGATCCGCACGACCGGCACCGCCGGACGGACGGCGTCGATGGCCGAGAAGATCCGCCGGTCCCGCACCGCCAGCGGATCGCCCCCCGACAGGATCATCTCGCGGACGCCGCGCTGTCGGATCCAGGCCAGCGCCGCATCCAGCTCCGCCGGCGTCGGGTCGGCCGGGCCTTCCTGACCGCGGCGGAAGCAGTAGCGGCAGTAGAGGTGACACCGCCGGGTCAACAGCAGCAGGGCCCGATCGGCGTGCTTCTGCACGACCCACGGGACCGGGCTTCGCCGCCCCTCGCCCACCGGGTCGGCCCGGTCACCGGGGTCGGGCACCAGCTCCCGTTCGTGGGGAAGGGCCTGCAGGCCCAGCGGGCCGTCCGCGGACCGGATCCGGTCCAGCCACGAACGGGTGAGCTGCACCGGAAACGACTCCGCCGCCCGGGTCCAGGTGGTGGGCGAGATGGCCGGCAGGCGTCGCAGCACCTCGGCTCGTCCCGCAATGCGGCCGCGACCGGGCCGGTCATGATACACAGGCGCACCTCGCCGCGCCGACGCTGCCCGCGCCCGGCGCCCATCCCCACTATCCCGCGTCCCGCCGCTCCCCAGCGCACCGGACGCCCTTCCCGAGGACCCGCCGATGGCGCTGCAGTACGACACCTCCGACTTCCGCAACGGCCTCAAGATCGAGCTGGATGGCCAGCCCTACATCATGACCTACTTCCAGTTCGTCAAGCCCGGCAAGGGCACCGCCTTCACGCGGACCAAGCTCAAGAACATGATCACCGGCGCGGTCATCGAGCGGACCTTCCGCTCCGGCGAGAAGGTGGATGCCGCCGACGTCGAGGACCGTCCCATGCAGTTCCTGTACGAGGACGGCGAGTTCTACCACTTCATGAACACCGAGACCTACGAGCAGGTCGCGATCCCCGCCGACGCGCTGGGCGACGAGAAGCAGTACCTCACCGAGAACATCGAGGTGACCGTGCTGTTCTACAAGGGCCGGGCGGTCAGCCTGGAGCTGCCCAACTTCATCGAGGACGTCATCGAGTACTGCGAGCCCGGCGTCCGCGGCAACACGGCCACCGGCGCCACCAAGCCGGCGACCCTGGCCTGCGGCGCCCAGGTCCTGGTGCCGCTGTTCGTCGAGCAGGGCGAGAAGATCCGGGTCGACACCCGCACCAACCAGTACGTCAGCCGGGTCAAGGACTAGGCCACGCCCGGCCGCGGAGATCTGCGCATGAACCTCACCGGCAAGGTCGCCATCGTCACCGGCGCCGGACGCGGGATCGGCCGGGCCATCGCCCTGCGCCTGGGGCGGCAGGGGGCCCGGGTGATCGTGAACTTCCGGACGAACGCCGAGGCAGCCCGGGAGGTCGCGGCGGAGATCGACGGGATCGCGGTCCAGGCCGACGTCGGCACCCCGGAGGGGTGCAAGGCCCTCGTCGCCGCCGCGACCGAGCTGGGCAGCCTGGACATCGTCGTCAACAACGCGGGGATCACCCGGGACACGCTGTTGCTGCGCATGACGGACGAGGAATGGTCCGATGTCCTGCGGACCAACCTCGACGCGGTGTTCTGGATGTGTCGGGAAGCCGGCACGGTCATGCTGCGGCAGCGCCGCGGCAGCATCGTCAATGTCACCTCGGTGTCCGGCATCCGGGGCAACCCCGGCCAGGCAAACTACGGCGCCAGCAAGGCCGCGGTCGCGGCCCTGACCCGATCGCTGGCCAAGGAGCTGGGCAAGCGCGGCATCCGGGTCAACTGCGTGGCCCCGGGGTTCATCGACACCGCCATGGTGCAGGCCATGGATCCGCGCATCGTGGAGGGGGTCAAGCAGGTGGTGCCGATGCGCCGGCTCGGCAACCCCGACGAGGTGGCGGCCGTCGTGGCCTTCCTCGCCAGCGACGAGGCCAGCTTCGTCACCGGGCAGGAGTGGGTGGTCGACGGAGGACTCACCGCCTGATCGCCGCCCCGGCCCGCGGCAGGGCACCAACCGCGGCCAGGCGGTTCCGGCACGCGGACCGGCAGGACCGGGCCCCGCGTGGCCCGCCCCGCACCCGGGCGGGTCAAGCCCCCAGGGCCGCCAGGACCTGCTCGATCTCCTGCCGACGCTCGTCGTCGAGGCGGTACTCGATGCCCATGCCGGGATCCTGGCCGTCCGGCAGCGACGACAGCCCGACGCTCGACCAGGTCACCACGCCTTCCAGGGCCAACGGGTGGTCCATGCCCGGCGCCCGCACCTCGAT
>RFKJ01000773.1 GCA_003694325.1 Deltaproteobacteria bacterium | reverse complement strand
CTCCTCGACCCAAAGCGCCGCGCCGCGGTCGATGCGGTCCTGGCGCGCGCGGAGCTGGAGCGCCTGCGGGCGGCCGTGCCCGAGGCCGAGGCGGAACTGGAGGCCCGCCGGGCGCTGCTCGACCGGCCCCCGGCACCCGACGTGGGGATCGAGGTCCTCCGACAACGCCTCGCCGAGCTGGACGCAGCCCTGGACGGCTCCCAGCCCCCCCCAGCGCCGCCCGCCGATGCGCCGGAGGAGGAGCGGCTGCGGGCGCAGCTCGCCCGGATCGAGCGCGAGCGCCAGGAGGTCGAGCGGGCGCTGCTGCGTCGCCAGCTCGAGATTGCGCGGCGCGACGCGGCCGGCATGGCCAGCGCGGTCCAGGAGGATCAAGCCCGCCGCCGGGCCAGCGAGGCGCGGGCCGCGGCCGAGCAGGCCCAGGACGACCGCACCGCGAAGGCGCGCAGCCGGCTCGCCCGCTTCGAGGAGGACCTGGCGGGCTGGATCCAGGCCGAGCGGGACCGGCACGCCGCCGCGTTGCAGCAGCTCTCGGATCTCTCCGAGCGCCTGGACGGGCTGGCGGTCAATGCCGACGAGGCGTTGGGGCTGCCCGCCCTGGAGGTGGGTCGGCAGGGGGCCATCGACGCCGCGTTCCGGTCGGCCTCCCGGCTCGTCCAGGAGGTGCGCAGGGCCCTCGCCGAGACGAAGCAGCGGGTGTCGGACCTGGATGCCACCTACGCCGCGCGGCGGCAGGCGGTCCCCGACGCGGACCTGCTGGGCGACGACGTGGCCCTGGCCCTCGCCGACCTCGCGGCGCTGCACGACCAGGAACGGGAAGACCTGGCCGCCGAGCTGGACGAGCTGGTGGGGCTGCTGCGCCGGGCCAAGGACATCCGGCGACGGCTCCGCGGCGAAGCGTCGGCGGCCGTCACCGCCGAGTACCGGGCGATGTTCATCCCCGAGCTGGCGCGGGAGCTGTCCGAGGCCCCGCTCCTGGTGCGCGCCGACCTGCGGGCGACCTGGCGGTCGGTCCGCAGCCTGCCGACCCGCCTCACCGATCTCAATCTCATCACCAACTTCCTGGTGCACTCCTTCGAGATCGTGGTGCTGGGGGTGCTGTGGATCCTGTTGCGCCGCAACGCCGAGGACATGGGCCGCCGCCTCCTGGCCCTCCTCCGGCAGCAGCAGCAGGAGGCGGATGGGGGCCTGGCGGCCCGCTACCTCTCTCGCACCGGGTGGTGGGTCCCCGGGGATGTCCGTGCCCTGGCCGAACCCCTGGGCCCGGTCCTGTTCGCGGTGGTCGACGCGTCCATCGCCGCGTTCTTCTTCCGGATGACCCGGGAATCGCTCACGCCCCTGGCCCTGCTGTTCGCGGCCTGGCTGGCCCGGACGATCTGGCGGGGGGTGCCCGCGGTGGTCCGCCTGCTGTTCACGGTCTCCGAGGGAGACCGGCCGGCCCTCCGGGTCGTGTCGACGCAGACCCTGCGATTGCTGGAGCGATCGGCACGACTCGTGGTCGGGGTGGTGCTCGCCCGCTGGTTCCTCGGCATCGTGGCCCTCGACCTGCTGGGGGCCGATCGCCTCGCCGACATCGTGGGCGTGCTCTACACCCTGGGGATCGTGGCGGTCACCGCCTGGCTGCTGCTGCGGTGGTCGGACGAGATCCGCGACGCGGTGCGCGGGTTCAGCAGCGGCGGCGGGCTGGCGGCGCGCCTGGCCGGTCTCGAAGGCGGTCCGGTGCAGCGAATGGTGGGCTCCGCCTTCGGGGTCGCCTGGCTGTTCTGGCACGGCACCGCCGAGCTGGTGGTGCGGATGGCCGAGGGCCGACCGGGACTGGGGTGGCTGGCCTCGGCCTTTGCCCGGGCACGCCTGCGCAAGGTCGAGGGCCAGCCGGCCGAGCGGCGTCCCATCCCGCCGGAGGTGCGCGACGCCCTGGCCCGGTCCTTCGTGCCGATCCCCCGGGATGCCGAGCTGGCGGCGCTGGATGCAGCGCTGGAGGCCTGGAGCGCAGAGCGTCGACGCGGGATGATCGCCGTGGTCGCCGACCGCGGGATGGGGCGTGGCGCGGTGATCGAGCGCGCGGTGGAACGGGTGGGGGAGCTGGACCCGGAGCGCGAGGTGCGACGGATCGCCCTGGCCGGGCGCACCCACGATCCCGACCGCGCCCTGGCGTGGTTGGCCCGGTCGCTGGGTCTGCCCGATGTCGGGGTCAGCGAGGAGGGGGTGGTCGCGGGGATCCTTGCCCTGCCGCCGTCGGTGTTCGTCGTCGATGACCTGCAACGCCTCGCGCTGCGAACCGTCGGCGGCTTCCGGGCGATGCACGGGATCCTGCGGGTGATGCAGGCGGCGTCGGAGAGACACCTCTGGATCTGTGGGATCCACGGGGCCACCTGGGGTTTCCTCGCTGGGATCACCAGCTCGGTCAACCTCGGCGCCTTTCGCGGAGCCATCAAGCTGTCGGGGTTGTCGTCGACCGCCCTGCGGAGCTGGGTGACGCAGCGCATCGACGCGGCCGGGTACCGGCTCTGCTTCGACGCGCTGCTTCCCACCGACGTCGCGGTGCCCGCCCGCGACCAGGCCATCGCCCGGGCCGAGGTCGCGTGGTGGCGGCTGCTCGTCGATGCCAGCCGGGGCAACCCCGAGATCGCCTGGACCTACGTGCTCGACAGCCTGTGCTGCGCCTCCGACGCCCGCTCGGTCAGCGCCGCCATGCTCCGCGCGCCTCCGCCGTCGGTGCTGGAGCCCCTGCCGGACCTCGACTTCTTCGTGCTCACGGCGATCGTGGTCCACGATGAGCTGGACACCGACGCCATCGCCGAGGTGCTCAACGCCCCCCTCTCCCAGGTCCAGGAGGCCTGCCGGCACCTGGAGGGCCTCGACGTGCTCCTGGGTCGGCGGGTCGAGCACGGGTGGCGGATCGACCCGCGGTGGTGGCCGGCGGTGGTCCGCGTCCTCCGCCAGAAGCACTTCCTCTACATGGAGTGAACCGTGCAGCAGCCGGAAGCGATCAGCTTCGTCAGCCTCTTCGATCCGAGCGGCGTCCCCTATGCGCTGCTGGTCATCGTCATCACCTGGCTGGCGATCCGCTTCGTCACCCGCTCCCTGGATGCCCTCGCCGAGCGCTTCACCCAGCGCCGGCTGCTGTTCAAGCAGCTCACGGCGATCACCCGCTTCGTCATCATCATCGTCTCGTCGGTGACGGTGGCCGGCGCGGTCGTCAACTTCACCCGCGAGTCCCTGCTGGCGCTGGGCGGGTCGATCGCCGTGGCGGTGGGCTTTGCGTTCAAGGACCTGCTGGCCAGCTTGATGGCCGGGCTCATCCTGTTGTTCGACCGCCCGTTCCAGGTCGGCGACCGGGTCGAGTTCGGCGGCACCTATGGGGAGGTCAAGGAGATCGGCCTGCGGGCGGTTCGGATCAACACCCTCGACGACAACCTGGTGAGTGTCCCGAACAACCTGTTCCTGTCGGGCGCCGTGGCCTGCGCCAACGCCGGGGCCCTGGACCAGATGTGCGTGTTCGACTTCTGGATCGGGTGCAACGAGGACTTCGAGACCGCCAAGCAGCTCGTCTACGAGGCCACCGCCAGCAGCCGCTACGTCTACCTCGCCAAGCCCATCACCCTCATCGTGCGGGAGGAGCCGGTCCGCAACGGCGGCGAACGCTTCGCCATCCGGATCACGGTGAAGGCCTATGTCTTCGATGGGCGGTACGAGGTCGCCTTCGGTACCGACGTGACCGAGCGGGTCAAGCGCGCCTTCCGCGCGGCGCGGATCCGCACGGCCGGAGAGTTGGAGTGGACGGCGCGGCAGGCCGCGGAGATGCTCCTCCACCCGGCGGGCGCCGGGGCCTGACCTCGTCCCGGAGACAGGGAACCGCACCATGCAGCACGCCGAGGCCCAGCTTCTCATCCTGCTTCTGGTCGCCGCCCTCGTGGGGATGGCGGCCCGCCGGTTCAAGCTGCCGTACACCGTGGCGCTGGTGCTGGCCGGCATCGGCCTGGGCTTCCTCCAGCTTCCGGGCCTGCAGGGGCTCCACCTGACGCCCGAGCTGCTGATGATGGTGTTCCTGCCGGCGCTGTTGTTCGAGGCGTCCTATCACCTGGATTTTCGTCGCTTTCGCCGCGAGGCTCCGGCGATCCTGCTGATGGCCGTGCCCGGGGTCGTGGTGGCAGTGGTGCTGACCGGGGTCGGCTCCTGGGCGTTGCTCACCGGGTCGGGCGTCGATGGCTTCACCCTGGGGCATGGCTTCCTGTTCGCCAGCATGATCGCGGCGACCGACCCGATCAGCGTGCTGGCCCTGTTCAAGACGTTGGGAGTCGACAAGCGGCTGTACGTGCTGGTCGAGGGCGAGAGCCTGCTCAACGACGGCGTCGCGGTCGTCATGTTCGTCATCGTCGCCGCAGTCCTGGGCATCGATGCCGGCCATGGACACGCCCCCCACCTCGCCGGTGCGCAGGAGATCGCCGTCTACGGGATCAAGACCTTCGTCTGGATGGCCTGCGGCGGCGTCCTGGTGGGAGGCATGGTGGGCGCGTCGGCCAGCCTCCTGACCCGAACCATCGACGACAAGCTGATCGAGACCGCCCTGACGGTGGTGGTCGCCTACGGCAGCTTCCTGTTGGCCGAAGCGGTCCAGGCCAGCGGGGTGCTGTCGACCGTGGCGGCGGGGGTGGTCCTCGGCAGCTTCGGAAGCAGCTTCGGCATGAGCGCCCCGACCCGGGTCGCGGTCGTGGACTTCTGGGAGTTCCTGGCCTTCTTCAGCAACACCTTCGTCTTCCTGCTCGTCGGGATCGAGCTGGACATCCTGGACCTCGCGGGGGCGATGGGCCTGGTGCTGGGTGCGTTCGTCGTGGTCGTCGCCGCGCGGGCGGTGGTGGTCTACGGGGCACTGCCCCTCACGAAGCGGTTCCGGGTCGATCCGATCCCGGCCTCCTGGGGCCACGTGATGGTCTGGGGCGGGCTGCGGGGCAGCCTGTCGATGGTGCTGGTCATCGGCCTGCCCCCGGACTTTCCGGGGCGGGGGCTGCTGGTGCTGCTCGTGTTCGGGGTGGTGAGCATGTCGCTGCTGGTGCAGGCGCTGACCATGTCGGGCCTGTTGCGGCGGCTGGGGCTGGTGCGGTCCCGCGAGGTGAAGCTGGCCTACGAGCGGGCCCGTGGCCAGGTGTTGATGGCCCGCGCCGCGCTGCGGGAACTGGAGCGGCGCAGCGACCATCTCGACCCCTCGGTGCGGGCCACCCTGGAGCAGCACTACCGCAAGAAGCTCGAAGCGGCGCGCGCCGCGGCCATCGAAGCCGCCGGCGCGGCTCTGGATGCGGAGCGACTCAGCGAAGCCCACCTGCACCTGCTGCGGGTGGAGGAGGATGCGCTGCGCGCCGCCGTCCAGGAGGGCGTGGTCGACGACGAGGCTGCCAGCGCCTTGTTGACCGAGCTCGCCGACCAGCGGGAGCGGATGGTGCACGGGGGTGTTGGAGACGAAGCCTGACATCGTCGGTGACCGTGGTGACGCCGTGGCCGGACCACCATGGTGATACGGTCTGCCCTGCAGAGGGCGAGCGAGACGCTCCGTGCTGTGGGTGAACCGGCGAGGAGGATTCGTGTTCGACTGGTTGAAGCGGCTGTTGGGGTTGGCTCCGCGGGTACAGGCGGCGGACGACACCCTCGACCCCGGCGGGCAGGAATACGACTCCTGGGACGACGTCGCGGCGATGACCGATCATGGTGAGCTGGATGGCGTCGACGCCGCCGACCTCGCCGCGGAGAAGGAACGCCTTGCCGCAGAGGCGGCGGCGGAACCGGCCGCCGCAGAGGCGCCGCAGGCCCCGGCAGAGG
>RFKJ01000065.1 GCA_003694325.1 Deltaproteobacteria bacterium | reverse complement strand
GCTACCGCCCCGAGCCCCTCCCCGACGCGTTGCTGCGGCGGCTCCTCGACGCGGCCCACCACGCGCCCAGCGTCGGCTTCATGCAGCCGTGGAACTTCATCGTCGTCCGCGACCGCGCCCTGCGCGCGCGCCTCCACGCCCACTTCCGCGAGGTCAGCGACCGCGCTGCAAGGGACTTCCCCGGTGATCGCGGCGAGACCTACCGCTCGTTGAAGCTGCAGGGGATCCTCGACGCCCCCGTCAACCTGCTGGTGACCTGCGACCGCAGCCGCGGAGGCCCCAACGTCCTGGGCCGGAGCGTGCAGCGCGACACCGACGTGTACAGTACCTGCCTCGCCGTCCAGAACCTGTGGCTGGCCGCCCACGCCGAGGGGGTCGGCGTCGGGTGGATGAGCATCGCACACCCGGACACGCTCCGCACCTTGTTCGAGCTGCCCGAATCGGTCCTCCCGGTCGCCTACCTCACCCTCGGCTGGCCAGTGGAATTGCCGGACACGCCGCTGATCGAGCGGGTCGGCTGGCGCCGCCGCGTCGACCTGGACACCCTGGTGTTCGCCGAGCGGTGGGGGAGACCGGCCGACCTGGACAGCGGCCTGGGCGCCGGCCTGCCTCCCGCCGAGCCACCTCCAGCGCCGCCTGAACGGATCCGCGAGGCCGTGGCCACCCGCCGGGCGCACCTCACCCGGCCTCCCGGGAGCCTGGGCCGGCTGGAAGACGCCGTCGAACGGATCGCCGTCATCCAGGGCCACCTCCGGCCACGGGCCCACGACCGGGTGCTGCTCCTGCTGGCCGGGGACCACGGGGTCACGGCCGAGGGGGTCAGCGCCTATCGGCCGGAGGTGACGGCGCGAATGGTCACCCAGTTCGTCTCCGGCGGCGCGGCGGTCTGTGCCATCGCCCGGGAACACGGGATCCGCGTCCAGGTGGCAGACCTCGGCGTCGACCACGACTTCTCGGGGGCCACGGCGGTGGTGGACTGCAAGGTCGGCCGGGCGACGAGCAACATCGCAGAACATCCCGCCATGAGCCGCGCACAGCGCGAGGAGGCCATCGAACACGGTGTCCGGCTGGTCGCGGACATGGACAGACCCGACCTGCTGGCGGTCGGAGAGATGGGCATCGGCAACAGCACGGTGGCCGCGGCCATGGCGGCGGCGCTGCTGGACCGCGACCCCGAGGAGCTGGTCGGGATCGGCACCGGTGTCGGTCCCGGCACCCGGGCCCACAAGGTGGAGGTGGTCCGCCGCGCGCTGGTCCGCCACGGCGCCGACCGCAGCCCCGACGGGGTGCTCGCGTCCCTGGGGGGCTTCGAGATCGCCGGCCTGGTGGGGGTCATGGAGGAGGCCGCTCGCCAAGGGATCCCCGTGATCCTCGACAGTTTCATCACCGGGGTGGCCGCGCTGGTGGCCGTCCGGCGCACGCCCACCGTCTCCCGGGTGCTCCTCGCCGGGCACCGCAGCGCCGAGCCCGGCCACCGGCTGGTGCTGGAGGCGCTGGGCCTCGACCCGATCCTCGACCTGGACCTGCGCCTGGGGGAGGGGTCCGGCGCCGCCCTGGCCCTGGGCCTGCTGGCCGCCGGGTGCCGGGTGGACGCGGAGATGTGCACCTTCGAGGAGGCCGGGATCGAGCATCCCGAGGTCCCGGGAGCGCGGACATGAACGTCAGCATCGTCGGAGCCGGGCCCGGCGCCCCCGATCTCATCACCGTCCGCGGGATGCGCCGCCTCCAGGCCGCCCAGGTCGTGCTCCACGATCGCCTGGTCGCGCCCGAGCTGCTCGCCGAGGCCACCGGCGCCCGCCTGGTCAACGTCGGCAAGGCCCCCCACCGCGGCCGCCTGCCCCAGGAGGAGGTCGATCGGATGCTGGTCCACGAAGCGTCGACCGGCCAGCGGGTCGTACGACTCAAGGGCGGCGATCCCTTCGTCTTCGGACTGGGGGCGAGCGAGGCCCGCGCGCTGGCTGCCGCCGGCATCGACTTCGAGATCGTGCCCGGGCTCAGCGCCTCCACCGCCCTGGCGTCGCTGGCCGGCCTGGCCCTGACCGACAAGGGCGGGCCGACCGCCTTCTGCGTGCTCAGCGGTCACCTGCCCCCCGGAGCGCCGGGGGCGGCCGACTTCGACCGACTGCCGGTCCACAGCTCCCTGGTCGTGCTCATGGGCCGCCGCTACCTCGCCGCCATCGTGGCCCGGCTGCGCGCCGCCGGCTGGGCGGCCGACACCCCGGCGGCGCTGATCGCCTCGGGCAGCACCCCCGGCCAGCGGGTCCGGGTGGGCGTGCTCGGTGACATCATCGACCACGCCGCGGGGCTGGCGCCCCCGACGACCCTGGTCATCGGCAAGGGGGTGACGCTCCGAGCGCGCCTCGCTCCCCACCTGTTCGAGCCTCCCCCGCCCCCAGAACCGTCCACAGCGGCCCCGTGGTGTCCGCCGCGCTCCCGGGAGGGTGCGGCATGAGACACCTCGCCTTCGGGTCCATTCTGTGCATGATAGCCTGCGGTCCGGACCGCTCCCACGAGGAGCCGCCCACGTCATCGCCCACCCGGGTGGTGAGCCTGCACGACACCACCACCGAGATGGTCGTGCTGCTGGGGCGGACCGACCGCCTCGTGGCCATCACCGAGCCGCGCTTCCTCAGCGACGAGGCCCTCCGCGCGGTCACCGACGTCCCGCGCCTGCCGGGCGGTCCCCTGTCGGCCGAGGCCATCGCCGCCCTGCACCCCGATCTCGTGCTGGGGACCGACGTGGTCGGCGAACAGCAGCCATCGCTGCCCGCCGAGCTGGCCCGGATCGGGGTGGAGACCTGGTTCATGGACCCGGTCGGTCTGGACGGTCTATGGCAGGTGACCGCCGAGCTGGGGCGGCGCCTGGATGCCAGCCCGGCAGCCGATGCCTGGATCGCCCGGGCGCGGCGGTCGCTGCCCGCTCCCTCCGGGGGCCCGGTGGTGGACGTGTTCCTGTACGACTGCTGCGACCCTCCGTTCACCGCAGGGGGGCGGGCACCGGTCACCGAACTGCTCGACCGTCTCGGTGCGCGCAACGTGTTCGCCGATCTGGACCAGGACTGGGCCACCGTGTCGTGGGAGGCGGTGGCCCAAGCCGACCCCGACCTGATCGTGGTCCACGACTACCCCTGGCAGGGACAGGCCGATGTCGCCGGAAAGACGGCGCGACTGCGCGGCCAGTCCCTCCTGGCCGCAACCCCGGCGATCCAGCACGACGCCATCATCACCGTCCCCCTCGCCGTCACCCTGGAGGGTCCCCGGGTGCTGGAGCTTCCGGGCCTGCTCGCCCCGGCCATCGACCGGGCCCGGGACGAGGTGGACCGATGAAGCGCCACCTCCCCCTGCTGCTGCTCCTGGCAGCCGCCGCGGTGTCGATGGTCGGAGGCGGACTGCCCGACGGACCCCTGCGCGAGGCCGTGATGGAGCTGCGGCTGCGGCGGGTGATCAGCGGCGCGGTGGTCGGTGCGGGACTGTCCACCTCCGGCGCCCTCATGCAGTGCCTCCTCGGCAACCCCCTCGCCGACCCCTTCCTCCTGGGCATGTCCAACGGCGCCTCGCTGCTCGCCGTCGCCGCCGTCGTCGTCGCCGGGGCGGGGCCCTGGGTCGGTCCGGCCGGTGCCGTCGGCGCCCTCGTCGCCGCCGCCATCGTGGCAGCCATCGCCCGTGACGGCGGAGACCTGCTGCCGCCGACCCGGCTGATCCTCGCCGGGGTGGCACTGGCGGCGGTCATGGGCAGCCTCACCACCCTGCTGCTCCAGGTCGCTCCGGCGGAGGGCACGCTGCGGGCCACCCTGTTCTGGACCTCCGGCAGCCTCGGTGCGACCCCCGATTCGTGGACGGTCGCCGTCGGCCTGACCGTCCTGGTGACCCTGGGATGGACCACGCGACGCGCCGGGTGGATGGACCGCCTGTTGCTCGGCGACGAAGTCGCCCGCAGCCTGGGCGTCCCCACGCGGCGCTTCCGTCCGGCCCTGCTGGGGCTGGCCGCGCTGCTCACCGGCGGGTGCGTCGCCGTCGGGGGCCTCATCGGGTTCGTGGGCCTGGTCGCCCCCCACGTCGGCCGGCTGCTGTGGGGGCCGGCCCACGGGCGCCTGCTGCCCCGGTCGGCACTCATCGGTGCGGCCATCGTGGTCGGCGCCGACTTCGTCGCCCGCACCGCGCTGTACCCCCGGGAGCTGTCGGTCGGCGTGCTGACGGCGCTGCTCGGCGGGCCCGTCTTCCTCGGGCTGCTCCGCGGGCGCAGCTACGCCTTCGGGACGTCGCCATGAACGACGCCTGCCGGGCCGGGCTGCGGGCCACCGACCTGCGGGTCGCGCGGGGCGGCCGCGAGGTCGCGGCGGTCGCGCGGCTCTCGGCGCCCCCCGGACGGATCCTCGGCCTGATGGGACCCAACGGGAGCGGCAAGAGCAGCCTGCTGCGGGCCCTGGGCGGCCTGCTGCCCCTCTCCTCGGGCCAGGTCCTCCTCGACGGAGAGGACCTCCTGCGGATGCGACCCGCGGTCCGGGCGCAGCGGGTGGCCTGCCTGCTGCAGCGACACCAGGTGGCCTTCGACTTCACGCTGGCCGAGCTGGTCGGGCTGGGATGCAGCCGGCCGGATCCCGCCGCCGTCGCCAACGCGCTGCGGCGGGTGGGCCTGCACGGCCTGGGCTCGCGGCGCTGGTCCCGCTGCTCGGGCGGCGAACAGCAGCGGGCCCACCTCGCCCGCGCCCTGGTCACCGGCGCCCGCCTGCTGCTTCTCGACGAACCCGACAACCACCTGGACCTGGGCGCCCGGGCACTCCTCTCCGACCTGATCCGCTCCGAAGCGGACCGGGGTGCGGTGGTCGTGGTCGCCACCCACGACATCGACCTGGCATCTCGTTGCGACGAGCTGCTGCTGCTCGACCGGGGCCGACTCCGTCACCAGGCCCCTCCTGCGCAGATGCTCGACGAAGACTGTTTTTGTTCGACCTTCGGCCTGTCGGCCGATCCGGGCCTCGTTGCCCACCACCACCGACCGCCCTCGCGGTCCCCCAACAGGAGCACCCCATGAACCGGAGCCTGAGCCTCCCCGTCCTCGCGCTGCTGAGCGCCTGCGCCGCCGGCACCGTGCCCGATGCCTCACCCGACGCGTTGATGCAGCGCGCCTACGTCGTCTCGGACGCATCCAACGAGCTGTTCGTCTTCGACACCGCCACCCTCGAGCCCGTCGGGTCCGTCGACACCTCGCTGTATGGCGAAGCCAACGCCAACCACATGGCCCTGGTCAGCCCCGACGGCGGCAAGGTCTTCGTGTCGGCGACCCACGCCCGGGCGCTGGTGGTCGTCGACGCCGCGACGCTCGAGGTCACCGGGACCATCGACGTGGGCACCTACAACACCCACATGAGCGCCCGCCCCGGGACGTCCGAGCTGTGGGTGGTCAACGAAGACGACGACTCGATCTCGGTCATCGACATGGACAGCGAGGAGGTGCTGGCCACGATCACCGACGACAGCTTCATGACGCCGCACTTCGTCCGCTTCTCCGGCGACGAAGCCTACATCGCCAACATCGCCGGCAACCAGGTCAGCGTGCTCGACCTGGCCACCCACGAGGTCATCGACACCCTGGTGCCCGAGGGACTGGAGGAAGGCCCCTGCGCCGGCGATCCCTGCGGGTTCGCCGATGCCCAGGTCTCGCCGGACGGCGTGCTCTACGCCTCGCACATCGAGACCGGGTCGGTGCTGGTGTACGACACCATCGCCCGGCAGCGGATCGCCGACGTGCCGGTGGGGCCGGAACCCTGGTCGGCCTTCGTCGATCCCTTCGGCGGGGCCGATGACGCCGCCATGGTCCCCGCGTGGGGCGACCGGACGGTCACCCGGGTGGGCAGCGACGGCTCGCAGCTCCGGGCGGAGGTCGGCGACGCCGAGGTCTACGGGGTGAACTACAGCCCCACCGCGCCGGACCAGGCCTTCGTGCTCAACCGGCTCAGCGAGGAGGTCGCCGTGGTCGACCGGGCGTCGGGGGTGCTGCTCGACACCCTCGAGGTCGGCGGCACGACCGAGACCGCGACCACGACCGAGGACGGCCTGCTCCTGCTGCCGCTGTCCAGCGCCAACGCCGTCGCGGTCATCGACACCGCGACCCACGAGGAGTTGGCCCGCTTCGAGGATGTCGGCGTCTACCCGTGGTCGGTGGCCACCGCCGCGGGCCAGAACTACTGTCACTGATCCGTCGGCGAGTGCCTCCGGCCCGGTGGTCGGGTCGGAGGCCGCCCGCACCCGCCCGCCCTCCCGGCTCCAGGTGGAGACCCGCCCCATGTCCTCCAGCCGCCTCCTCTGCGTGTTCGGAACCGGCAGCGATGTCGGCAAGTCGTGGATCACCGCCGGGCTCTGCCGGATCTTCAAGCAGGCCGGGGTCGACGTCGCCCCCTACAAGGCCCAGAACATGTCCAACAACGCGGGGGTCACCCCCGCTGGCCTGGAGATGGGGCGGGCACAGATCGTCCAGGCGCACGCCTGCGATCTGGTCCCCCACGTGGACATGAACCCCCTGCTGTTGAAGCCGAACACCGACACCGGCGCCCAGGTGGTGGTGCTGGGCCGGGTGCTCGGCGAGATGAGCGCCCGGCAGTACTTCACCGGGGAGATGGAGGCCCGCCGGGCGCTGGTCCATGCAGCACTGGACCGCCTGATGGCCGCCCACCAGCTCGTCGTCGCCGAGGGCGCCGGATCCTGTGCCGAGGTGAACCTCCGCCACCGGGACCTGGTGAACATGTCGGTCGCCCACCACGGCGATGGCCAGGTGCTCCTGGTGGCCGACATCCACAAGGGGGGGGTGTTCGGACAGGTGGTGGGAACGCTGGCGTGCATGCCACCCCGGGATCGGGCTCGGGTGGCCGGGGTGATCATCAACCGTTTTCGGGGCGATCCCTCTCTGTTCGACGATGGCCGCCGCTGGCTGGAGGACCGCACCGGGCTGCCGGTGCTGGGGCTGGTGCCCTGGACCCGGTCCATCCGCATCGAGCTGGAGGACGGCCTGTCGCCGGAGACCCGCGTCGATCCTCCGCCTCCCGAGGACCGCAGCCGGCTCCACGTCGCCGTCCTGCGCCTGCCGCACATCTCCAACTTCACCGACTTCGACGCCCTGGACCGCCACGGGGTGGTCGTCCACTACCTGGCCCGTCCCCGTCGCCTCGACCGGTATGACGCGGTGATCCTCCCCGGCAGCAAGAACACCCGGGGAGACCTGCGGTGGCTGCGCCGCGAGGGGTGGGAGCCGCTGCTGCGCGGGTACGACGGCATGATCCTCGGGATCTGTGGGGGGTTCCAGATGCTGGGGGAGCGGATCGCGGACCCGCTGGGAGTCGAGGGCGATCCCGGGGAATCGCGGGGCCTGGGCCTGCTTCCCGCCACGACCGTCCTGGCGGGGGAGAAGACGACCCGCGCGGTGCAGGGACGCCTGGAAGGGGTGCCGGCCGGGGGAGAGGTGCCGGTCGAGGGAGGGTTGCCGGTCGAGGGCTACGAGATCCACATGGGGCAGACCACGGTCCGCTGTGCGCCGCTGGTGCGGCTGGATCCCGACGGACGCCCCGACGGAGCCCGTCACGGCCGCGTGCTGGGGACCTACCTGCACGGCCTGTTCGACGCACAGGGCGTGGTGGAGGCCCTGTTCGGACCGCTCCGCCCCGACCTGCGCTTCCCCCGGCTGCCCGACCATCACGCCTGGCGGCGGGAGCAGCTCGACGCCCTGGCCGACCACCTGCGGGGCTGCCTGGACCTGGATCGGCTCAGCGAGATCGTCGGGCTGCCGGTTCGGTGATCGGCGAGGGCCGGGTGTCAGGGTTGACCCATTCCCCTTGAGAAAAGGGTAATGGGTCATGCCTGACACCAGGCCGAGGCGCGGCTGCGAGGCCGCGCCTCGGCATCCGGACTACCAGCTGAAGGCCGCCACCAGGTACTGGCCGTTGTTGGTCTCGTCCCACTCCGGCACATCACCGCCCGCGTCGATGATGGCGCCGATGTAGTACAGACCGGTCGTGCCCTCCGGCACGAGCGCGGGCAGCCAGACCTCGGTCGGGCCGGGAGAGAGCGCGATGCCCGGGATGCGTACCAGTTCCGTGTCGGCGCCGGTGATGATGGGATCGGGCGAGATGACGATGGAGACGTCGACGGTGTACGCGGTGTCGCTCTTGTTCTCCAGCGTGGCCTCGAAGCGGTAGATCTCTCCCGCGCCGAGGACGTAGTAGGGCTCGCCCCCGATGGTGGTGTGCCACGGCTCCACCCCCGAGGTGTCCTCCACGATGTTGCGCTCGTGGGTGGAGAACCCGCCGGAGCTGCCGCCGTAGCCCCAGTGGCTCACCGACAGGTCGGCGAAACCCACCCTCGTCCCGTACAGTTCTCTGAGGCCCGCGCCGGAGTCGGCGTCCAGGTAGGGGGAGACGTCCGTGGAGCCCGCGTGCAGCACGTTCCAGTCCTGGCCCATGACCGAGTAGTTGCCGTCTTCGTCCATCAGGCCCGCCATGTGGCCCAACTCGTGGAGGATCAGGGTCTGCAGCGACCGGTAGCTTCCGGCGTACGCCAGGTTGTCCGACTTGGTGTTGCCCACCGAGTAGGTGTCGTTCTTGATGTAGATGTCCGCCTCGACGATATCGGTGCCCGAGTACCAGAGGTGGGTGCAGGCCGAGCTGCCGCAGAGCAGGGCGGAGTTGCTCGTGAAGGTCAGCTCGTTCTCGTTGTTGGGACCGATCGAGCTGTCGTCGTCCTCCAGCGGCTCGATGAAGAACCAGCTCGGGTTCAGGAGAAATGCGTCCGCGGCGTCCTCGATGGCCCCGCGGCGGGTGCTGCTCGCCCAGTCGCTGGGGTTGACGTTGAGGAGGACGACGCTGGTGGGCCAGGCCGCGGGCACGAGGAGGTCGATGCTGTAGTCGAGTTCGTAGGCCGAGGCCGACTGTGCGGCGGCGAGGGTGGCGAGGGCGGCGAGGGTGATGTGACGGATGGACATGGTGATCTCCGATGGGTTCAGTGTCGGGGCGAAGAGAGGAAGGACGAGAAGCTCAGCAGCCGTGGGGCAGCGTCGGGTCGAAGTCGTTGGCCTCCAGGCAGCGCTGCTCCGCGGGATCCGGCTGGCTGTCGAGGTTCTTCATCCAGTCGGGGCGCGTGTCGGGGGTGTCCGTCGCCGACGCCTGGACCGGGAAGCTCACCGGCATTCGTGCGCCGTCTTCGGTGTGCAGGCTGAACGGGCGGTCGGGGTCCAGGCTCCGGGCGCCCGGCAACGCCAGGTGCTCGGCGTGGGACGCCGCCCAGTCCACGAGCGCCAGGCCCTCCTCGGGCGCGGTCTCGCCGACGACCGGCACACCGTCCACGATGCTCAGCGGCTCGCCCGACGCGGTCCAGGCGCCGCTGTCGTCGACCCGCAGCACGCCCTCGCTGCAGGCGACGAACGGGCAGCCCGTCTCACCGTTGGCGTAGACCAGGGCCACGACCCGCTCGCCCACCTCGAAGGTCGGCACGTGCGAGGGACGCAGCGTCCGGTCGCCCATGGGGCCGCCCAGGACGCGGAGGGTCAGGGTGTCGCCATCGTCGGCCCCGGCCAGCCCGCGCAGGACGTCGAGGGTGACGAAGGTGTGCGGCAGGGCCGGCGCGTCCTCGCCGTCGGCCACCGACACCCGGTACTGGATGTCCCGCACCTGGGCGTAGACCACCGCGTCCGCCGCGGCGAAACGGTCGTCGGCGCGCCGGGCGATCGGCGCCACCTGGGCGGCCTGGGGCGCCAGGGTCACGCCCGCCGGCAGGTCGGCGGCGGGGTCGGTGGACTGGGCGCCGCACGCAGCGAGGAAGACGAGAGCGAGGATCGAGCGCATGGTGTTCTCCTTGAACATGGGGGATGGCGCCGCGGTTCGCGGTCGCACCCCCCCCCATCGCAACCTCCGTGCCAACTCCGGAGATCCGCTCGGTGACGCGATCGTCACCCACCCCGCTCAGACCGACTGTTCACCCGGTGCGCGACCGCTGCGCAGTGGTTGCGCAGTCGCCCCCATCCGCCGGCCAACCACCCGGCGGGGCACTATGCTCCGACTCGCAGGAGCCCATCGTGTTCGCCCTTCCCCTCCTCCTCGCCTGCACCGAGCCGACCACGCCCTCGCCGCCCGGCACGGCCGACACCGCAAGCCCCTACACCGACGGCGGATCACCCGACGGCGGATCACCCGACGGCGGGAGCGGAGACGGCGGCGCCGACGGGTGCCCGGTGGACGACACCCTCGTCCCGTCGGCGAGCCTGGCGCACCTCTCCCTCGTGGACACCCGCGGAGACCGCGAGGGAGAGGCGTGGTTCCCGATGGTCGAGCTGCCCGGAATCGGCGCCGACTTCGATGGCACCGCGCGCGTCTGCCGCGACCTCCGCGACGGAACCTCGGCCTGCACCGCGGCGCTGCCGGCGACCGGACCGGACCTGCGCATCCCCAGTACCCTGCTGGCACCCGGCAGCCGGTTCCACGTCGAGCTGGACGACGGCACCGCGACGCGGTGCAGCACCTCGGTGGCCGCCTCCATCGACGCCCTCGACTACGAGGGTGCCGGACTGCAGCGGACGGAGGAGCTGGCCTGGTCGGCTCCACCGGACCTCGACATCCCGCCCACGCTGCTCGGCGTGGCGATCCACGGCGTCGACGCGGTCGGTGGCTTGACGATGACCGTAGTGGGCTCCGTGTCCTCGACCGAGGGGCTCCAGCAGACCGCCCTGGTCCGCTTCGTGACCGGCGGCACCGATGCGGTCCAGCCCCTCGCCGACGGCACGGGCTTCTCGCTGCTCGACCAGGATGGGATCCTCGCCCTGCGGCTGAGCAGCGCCGGCGCAGTGCTGGAGGAGTGGGAGATGATCCCCGCCGACCAGCGTTGCCCGAACAACGGCGAGCTGCGTCGTGGCGCTCCTGCCCCCGATGCCCCCCCGGCACTCGGCAACTGCGCGATGCTCAGCCACGGCATGGTCGTCGACGCGATCGGCACGGACAACATCGTGCTCTCCGTGACCCCGGTCCGCTGCGAGGAGGACCCGAGCCAGGTCTGCCTCATCCATGACATCAGCCGGCTCTCCGCCGGCGCACTGACCCCGCTGTGGGCGTACGAAGACCACGTCGACGAAGTCGGTGACCGCAAGCTGGATGCGGACATCCCCTACCTCAACGGCGTGGGCCGCGACGGCGACCTCACCTGCGCGAGCTGGTTCAGCATCGACTTCGACGCCGACCGCTCCCTCCCCGCAGTCGTCTGCGTGGGCGTGAGCGATGCGCGGACGGTATTCGACCTCGACCCGACCGTGACCCACGTGCCCCACGACGCCGACCCGATGACCCTGCCCGATGGCCGCACGGTGGTGGTCATCGCCGACAACACCAACGGCGACGTGGACAGCACGGGGCACCGCAAGCCCCCCCGCATCCAGCTCTACGAGCTGCCCGTCGGAGCCACCGCGCCGGATGCGCACCTCACCGCCATCGCCAGTTTCGACACCGACATCGACGAGGCCGACAACTACCGGTTCGGCAGCGTCGCCCCTCGCATCAACACCGACGGGCAACTCGTCACGGTCTACGTCGACGGCTCCGGCACCCACGAAGTCGGCCACATCGACCTCGGCACCGGCACCTACACCGCGCTGGCCCGCCAGGCGCTGCGCGCGACCGAAGAATCGTCCACCAGCGAATTGCCCGTCGGAGCCCGGAAGCTCGGCGCCTACGCTCTCAGCGTCCGGGTCGACCCATGACCCGGATGAAAAGGGTAATGGGTCATACCT
>RFKJ01000064.1 GCA_003694325.1 Deltaproteobacteria bacterium | reverse complement strand
GCGGGGGTGGGGGCGATGCCGGCGGCGGCGATGCCGGTGCCAGCCAGGATGGCGGGGTCGAGGACCTGGACTGCGACCATCCGCCGGAACCCGACGACGTGGCCGGACCGGACTGCCTCACCGACACCATCTCCTGCAACCAGACCATCGTCGCGACCACCGAGGGGGGCAGCGACGCGATCGACGGCGCCGGCTACGGCTCGTGGTTCTGCTCGCCGGTGGACAGCGGCGTCTACCAGGGGGCGGAGCGGGTCTACGCCTGGGAACACCCGGGCAACGGCAACGCCACCGTGTCGTTGTACACCCCCTGCGACGACCTGGACCTGTTCGCCATCTACTGGGAGGACGAGACGAGCTGCCCCAGCGCGGAGTACTCCATCGGAGAGTGCGAGGGGGAGACGGGGAGCGACTCGCACCACGAGTTCGTCATCTGGAACAACGAGCCCCGCCGCTACCTCATCGTGGTCGAGGGACCGGACGGTGAACAGGCGCCGTTCCGCCTGACGGTGACCTGCAAGTGAGCCGTCGGTCCGCCCGTCCCCCCAGCGGACGGCGCCCCGGCGGACGGCGCCCCGGTGGACGGCAACCCGGTGGACGGACCCGGCGGTTCGTCGCCACCTGTCCCCAGGGCCTGGAGCCGGTGCTCGCCACCGAGCTGGAGGGTCTCGGCCTCGGCCCCTGCACGCCCCGGCGGGGCGCGGTGGCATTCCGGGGGCCGCTGTCGGCCGGGTACCGGGCCTGCCTGTGGTCCCGGGTGGCCAGCCGGGTGCTGGTGCAGCTCGGCGAGGGGCCGGCCCAGGACAGCGACGCCCTCTACCGCACCGTCCGGGGGATCCCCTGGCGCCCCCACCTCGGCCCCGATCACACCCTCGCCGTGGACTTCGTGGGGGGCAACGCCGCCCTGCGGCACACCGGATTCGGCGCCCGCCGGACCAAGGACGCCATCTGCGACCAGCTCCGTGCGGCCACCGGCCGGCGTCCGTCCATCGATCTCGAGCACCCCGACATCCGGGTGCACGTCCACGTCGCGGGCGAACACTGCACGGTCAGCCTGGACCTCGCCGGCGATCCCCTCCACCGGCGCTCGGCGGGGGTCGAGGGTGGCCGGGCGCCGCTCAAGGAGACCCTCGCGGCGGCCCTGCTGCTCCTCGCCGACTGGCCGGCTGCGGCGGCCGCGGGGCGGGCGCTGGTGGACCCGATGTGCGGGTCGGGCAGCTTCCTGCGCGAGGGGCTGGCCATGGCGGTCGGCCTGCCGCCGGGCCTGCCGCGTCGTCGGTGGGGCTTCGACCGCTGGCGGGCCCACGATCGGGCCCTGTGGGAGGGCCTGGTCGCCGAGGCCCGCGCCACGCCGCGCCGTCCGCCGCCGCCGGTGTTCGGATACGACCGCGACCCCGGCGCCCTGGAGACCGCGTGCGCCGGCCTGGCCGGGCTGGGGCTTGGCGAGGCCGTCCGGCTGCTGCGGGTGCCGCTGGCCCTGGCCGAGCCGCCCACCGAGCAGCCGGGATTTGTGATCACCAACCCGCCCTACGGTGCACGGCTCGGCAGCGTGGCCGACGCCGAGGCCGTCATGGCCCTGCTCGGCGACGTGCTGCGCCGGCGCTTCCTGGGGTGGCGGGCGTTCGTCCTCACCGGCAGCCCCCGCCTCGCCCGCCGCCTCGGGCTGCGGCCGGCACGGCGGATCCCGGTGTGGAACGGCCGGATCGAGTGCCGGTTCCTCGACGTCCCCATCTCGTCGCGGCCGGTGGAGCGAGACCGGCCCGACGCCGGCCCGGTCGGTTGAGCGTCAGCCTCCCTCGACCACCTGCTGGACGACCACGCTGGCCGCCGCCAGGCCCACCGCGCCGGTCACGAAGCTGGCCGTGCCCCAGATCACGTGGCGGTCGTCGCAGGTGTGGTGGTCGTTGTCGCCCTGGGGACAGACACACTGGAACTCCCCGTCCCGGTCGTAGGGCAGGGTTCGGGACGGCCGGAGGCGCTCCTCGCTGTAGACCGCCGGGATCCCCCACGGGCCGGCCTCGAAGCCGTACTTGTCGCGGAGCACCCGGCGGACGGCCTTGGCCAGCGGGTCGATGCGGGTCGCCGACAGGTCGGCCACCCGGATCCGGGTGGGGTCCACCCGGCCCGAGGCACCGGTGCAGCTCACCACCGGCAGCCCCCGGCGGCGGCAGGTGGCCAGCAGGTGGGCCTTGGCGGTGATGTTGTCGATGGCATCGACGACGTGGGTGACGCCGCGCCGGGGAGCCAGCAGCATGTCGGCGGTGCGCGCCTCGTAGAACACCGGGACCGCCTGGACCTCGACATCGGGGTGGATCCCGCGGATGCGCTCGGCGAGGACGCTGGCCTTGGGCTTGCCGATGGTGGTGCGCATGGCGGGGAGCTGGCGGTTGACGTTGGTGACGCAGACCAGGTCGAAGTCGACCAGGGTCAGGCGGCCGATGGCGCTGCGGGCCAGGGCCTCGGCCGTCCAGGAGCCGACCCCGCCGAGGCCGATCACCATGACGTGGGCCTGCTGCAGGGCGGCGACACCCCGGTCGCCCACCAGGCGGCCCAGGCGATCCCAGCGGCGGTGCATGCGAGGGGAGGGGGACATGTCGTCGAGCTATCTCCTGGCGATGCCGGCGGGGAGGGCCTCAGGCCGCCGGCAGCCGGTACAGGCGGCGGGCCGCGGCCGCGGTGGCGTCGGCCATGACCTCGGCCGGCACGCCGTGGACCTCGGCCAGGGCGGCGACCACCCGGGGCAGGCAGGACGGCGACGACGGCGGGGATTCACCGGCCGGAGCCTGGTCGGGCGCGTCGGTCTCGACCAGCAGGCGGTTTTGGGGAACGAGGGCCGCGGCGGCCCGGGCCTTGTCGTGGCGGGTGAGGGCCGGCCCGAAGGAGAGGTGCAGCCCCAGGTCGAGGTAGGAGGGCACCAGGTCGGGGGGTGTCGAGGCGCTGTGGACCACCCCGCCCGCGGCCGGCAGCCCGTCGCGCCGCAGGATCCCCAGGGCGGCGCCGTGGGCCCGGACCACGTGCAGCACGACGGGCAGGTCCCGCTCCCGGGCCAGGGCGAGCTGGGCGCGGAACAGCGCCCGCTGGCGCTTCCGCTCGGCAGGGCCGCGCCGGCGTGCTTCGTCGAGGCCCAGCTCCCCCAGCGCGCAGGGAGGGACACCGAGCGCGCCGTCGAGCGCCCGCACCAGGTGCTCGACCAGCGCGCCGTGGTCTTCCTCGGAGGTCGAGCCCGCGGTCCAGGGATGGATCCCGTAGGCACACCACAGGTCGGGGGCGTCGCGCGCCACCGCGGCCTGCCGGCGCCAGCCGGCGACGTCGACGCCGGCCAGCACCTGTCCCCGGACGCCGGTCAGCCGGGCCTGCGCCAGGGCGTCCGCCGGGTCGGGGCACCGGTCGAGGTGGTTGTGGGCGTCGAACATGACAAGGACCGGGAGGGCAGGCGCCGGACCGGTGGGGGAG
>RFKJ01000772.1 GCA_003694325.1 Deltaproteobacteria bacterium | reverse complement strand
TTGGTGGTGAAGAACGGCTCCCAGATCAGCGACCGGACGCTTTCCGGCACTCCCGGGCCGTCATCCTCGACGTCGATTCGAACCCCGGCCGGCAGGCCCGCTTCGCGGTGGACCCGGACGCGGACCCGGATGGTCCCCCCGGTGGCGGCCAGGGCATCGCGGGCGTTCACCAGCAGGTTGAGGACCGCCTGCTCGAGGTCGTCCTCCGACCCGAGCACCGCGGGCAGGCCGGGATCGACCCGCTCTCGGATGGTGATGTTGCGGGGCAGCATCGAGCGCGTCAGCTCGACGGCGCTGTGTACGGGCTGGGCGATGTCGATGCGGGCGCGCTCCGCGCGACCGCCACGGGCCAGCGTCAGCAGCCGTCGGGTCATGTGGGAGGCCCGGCGGATGACCCCCTCCATCCGGGTCAGCCGCTGCCGGTCGGTCTCGTCCTGCAGCTTGAGGCGAAGCAGGCCGATGTGGGCCATCAGCGCCGTCATGGTGTTGTTGAAGTCGTGGGCGATGCCACCGGCGATGATGCCCACGGTCTCCATCCGGGCGGCGTGGAGCATGCCCTCCTCGACCTGCCGGCGCGCGCTGATGTCCCGCATGACCAGCATCACCCGTCCTTCGGGCACGTCCGTCGCAACACTCTCCACCGGCACGATCCGTCCCCCGGCCCCGACGATGCGCAGCTCGGCGCGGCGCGGCCCGGCCCCGTGGCTGGCGACGTGTTCCCGGGCCAGGTCGCGGTCCTCGGGGAACACCAGGCCCCACAGTGGCCTCCCCCGAGGATCGGCTGCCAGCAGGATCTCGGCGGCGGTATTGACCTCCTCGACGGACCCGTCGGGCTGGACCACGAAGATGGCGTCGCGGGCGCTGTCGACGAGCTGCCGGTAGCGGTCGGCGAGGTCGGCGCTGCGCAGCACCAGCGCGGCGGTGGCGGTGCCGATGAACAGCAGGAAGCCGGGGAGCACGACCCGGGGCTCCGGCCAACCGGCCAGCATGGCGACGTGGTCGGCGATGGCCACTCCGGCCAGCAGCAGGACCGACAGGGCGATCGCCGGTGCTCCCTCGACCCGGTCCCGGAGCGCGCGGGCCACCGTGATGACGACGAAGACCATCGCCGTGGCGGCGACGATGTCGTTGACGCGCGCCACGATGGGCAGGACGGCCGTGGAGGGCCACAGCAGGCTGAAGGTCGCGACGAGGAAGCCGGCGTTCATCAACACGACCGCGCCCCGCCCCCGACGGTTGCCCAGCCAGTGCTGGACGAACATCAGGCCCGAGCCCGGCAGCAGGGCATAGGCCGCTACGTCGACGCGCAGCTTGAGGTCGAGACTGTGGCCCACCAACCACCACCCGTCGTCCGAGGCGAAGGCGTCGGCTGCCGCGGCGGCGCAGAACACGCCGAACCAGAGGAACTCCTCCAGCGACGGGCGGACGCTGGCGAGGACGAGTCCGAGCACCGAGGCCATGCACAGCATCGCCGCCAGGGCCAGGCTCTCGGCCAGGTGTCCGTCCGCCTCGGCCTCGAGCGCGGGTGCCTCGCCGAACCGGACCCGGCCGCCGAGGCCACCCTGGCCGTGGTCTCCCTGGATGGTGATCGTCAGTCGGTGGTCTCCCTCGGTCACCAGGGCGGGCGGCAGTCTCACCACCAACCGGTCGCGGGTGGCCCCCTCCCCGTGGTCCGCCGACCGCCCGGCCCGGGCGATGGGGTGGTCATCCCACCGGACAGCCAGGTGGTAGCGCGGCCGCTCGACCAGGATCGCCGGGTCGTCGACGGGACGGTCCAGGGTCAACGGGGCCTGGATCGCGACCGTGGCCGAGGGCGTCAGTCCCAGATCTCGGAAGGAGAACGGGAGGGACACCGTGCGGCCGGCGACCGACTCCGGCGCCGTGACCACCCACGGACCATCGATGTCTCCCTGGGCCGTGGTGTCCCGAATGGAGCCCAGGGCCATGGCGACCAGGACGGCCACGATCGCCAGCGACGCCAACGCGACGGCGCGGACGAGGTTGGCCCATGGCGGGGTGGTCTGCAATCATCTCTCCGCAGGGCGCCAGGGCGCCGGAGCCACGGGGCAAGGTTGCCACGACCCGGTCAGAGTTGCGAGGCGACAGACCGTCCGACGATGCGCCCGAGGGCGTAGATGGTCAACTGCGGCGGGCCACCGGTCGAGGAGGGCATCAAGCTGCCGTCGGCGACCCACAAGCCCCGGGCCGCGTGGTAACGCCCGAACCCGTCGCACGCCCCCATCCGCGGGAGCCCCCCCATGCGCAGGCCGCCCATGGGATGCACCGCGGCAAGGGGCGGATCGGCCCGCCGGGGCACGATGGAGGCCAGCGCATCGGCCTCGGCGAGGCTGTCGACCACGAGCGGGCGGGCCATGGGAACCAGGACCCGGCGAGCCCCCGCGGCCAGCCAGATCCGGGCGGCCATCGCCATCCCCTGGGCCAGCGCGCGTCCGTCGGACGGGTCCAGCCGGTAGTGCAGCAGCGGTCGGCCGTCCCGGGTGGCGCCGACCCGGCCGCTGCCGTGATCGTGCAGCATCGGGCTCGAGGCGGCGAGGTAGCGGTACTGCGACAGCCACTCCATGAGCGGGGCGCCGGTACCCGGGATCATCCCCGCCGCCGTGGCCGGGTGGCCGAAGACCGGGACGAGCCACACCCGCCGGTTTGGATCGACCGGGTCGAGCAGCTCGGTGCTCTCGATGCTCTGGGGGATCCCCCGCCAGGCTTCGACCGGCTCGGGGAAGACCGCGGCGACGGTGGCTGCGGGGTGCAGGTGCAGGCCCGCGCCCGCCTGTCGCCAGCGATCCTGCAGGCCGCTGGCCAGGACCAGGGCGGTGCTGGCCGTGGCGCTCGCCGCGAGCACGACCGCCCGGGCCTTCACGCGGAAGCGGTGGGATCGCCCCTGGCCGTCGTGCCGCACCCCGCGCACGCCGGTGACCCGGCCGAAGCGGTGGTCGATCCGGTCGACGCGGGCCCGGGTCCACATGCGCGCCCCCAGTGCCGCAGCGGCGGGGAGCACGATCTTGGCGGCGTTTTGCTTGGCGTCGTAGGCGCAACCCAGCTCGCAGAACCCGCTGCCCACGCAGCCCCTGCGGTTGTGGCGCAGCCGGCCCTGGTGCAGGCCGAGCGCCCGACAGCCCTGTCGAAACAGGGCATTGTGCCGGTTGACCTGCCCCTCGGTGACCTCGGTCACGTCGAGCATCGCCTCGACGGCGTCATAGGCCTCGCCGAGCCGGGCGGGCAGGTCCGGCAGGCGCTGTCGGTCCGCCCACCGATCGAGCAGGGCGTCGGGGACCCGCTTGCACAGGTTGAGGTTGTGGACCGTCGAGCCGCCCAGCCCCTTGCCCTGGACCACCTGCACCGACATGTCCACCGTGGTCCGGGCCCCGGAGTCCTGGAACAGGCGGGGGATCATCTCCTCCTCGCGCTGGGTGAATCGCTCGGGGGGGTGTGCCTCCCCCATCTCGACCACGAGCACGTCGTGGCCGGCGCGCGCCAGCTCCAGCGCCGCCATGCTGCCACCGGCCCCGGAGCCGACGACCACCACGTCGGCCCGGGTGCGGAGATCGTCGGCGGCCAGCATCGGCATCAGCGGGTCGGTGGCGGAAGGCGGAGGAGGGTGGGGCCGTCGTAGCCGATGGCCGCCCAGACCGCGGGATGCCGCAGGTACCCCATGGCGCAGACCTGCTTGAGCCCGGCGAAGGCCAGGCGGGGAAGGGCGGGTCCCGACGACGCCATGGCCGCCATGATCGCGGCCCGCCGGGCGTCGTCGAGGCGGCGGAAGGATCGGCCGGTGCGCAGGCGGCTGCCGTGGTCGAGGGCCCGCAGCAGGCCCCGGATCTGCCACCGGGCCAGGCGGGGCAGGGTGTCGATGAAGGCCAGGGTGTGAACCCCGGCGTCCACGCTGCGGGGATCGGGCAGGTCGCCC
>RFKJ01000771.1 GCA_003694325.1 Deltaproteobacteria bacterium | reverse complement strand
CTCCTCCCCCGTCACCCGGGAGAGCCCGTCTCCATCCACCCGGATCCGCGCCGCCGGCAGCCCCAGGCGCACCCCGACGACCGCGCCGTTGTCGACCCGCAGCGCCTGCACCCGGGTGGCGAGGCGCACCACCCCGCCGAAGCCGCGGACCAGGTCTCCCAGCGGGTCCCACAGCCACTCGTCGGCGGTGCCGGCCAGGTAGCGCGCCCCGGTGGAGAGCCAGGTCGCGGCCGCCCGGTCCACGACCGGGGCACCGTCTCCGGCCAGGTAGCGGGCCGAGGCGATCCACGAGGCCTCGGCCCGGCCGCCCTCCCCCCGCGCGGCCGCCCGCAGGGTCCGGCGCCAACCGGGAGGCTGCGGCTGGGGGGTCGCGATGACCGGCGCGCCCAGCGCCCCGTCGAGGCCGTAGCGCGACAGCAGCGACAGCAGCGCCCGGTCCGCCGTCCCGATCCCGTGGGCGCCGTGCTCCATCTCGAGGACGGCACCGAGCCGCCGCCCACCCTCCTGGAGCGTCCAGCCGCGGGCCTTCCCGCCGAGGCGATCGCTGGCCTCGCAGAGCGTCACCGCCATCCCCGCCTCGACCAGCTCGACCGCCGCCGACAGGCCGGCCGGCCCGCCGCCGACCACCACCACGTGGCGACGCCCGGCCCGCGCCGGGCGGGGCAGCAGCGCGGCGGCCGCGGCCCCCTGGAGCACCCGCCGCCGCGACGGCCCGCCCCTCACGGCAGCCCCAGGCGGCGCAGGCAGTCGTCGACCTGCGGCAGCCAGGACGGGCCGTGCAGGTTGACGTGCACCAGCAGGAAGTAGAGCTGGTAGAGGGGCAGGCGCTCGGCCGCTCCGGGGGCCAGCGGCCGGCTCTCTGCGTAGGCATCGAAGGTGCGTGCATCGAAGCCGCCGAAGAGCCGCATCATCGCCAGGTCCACCTCGCGGTGGCCGGCACAGGCCGCGGGGTCGACGAGGACGGGACTGCCGTCGGCGGCCACCACGAGGTTGCCGCTCCACAGGTCGCCGTGCAGCCGGGCCGGCGGCTCGGGGGGACCGACCCGCTCCGGGAGCGCCTCGATGAGCGCGTCGAGCCGCGGCCGCAGGCGCCGGCCCCACCCCCGGTCCACCATCGCCCGGACCTGCGGGCGGAGGCGGTGCTCGCCGTAGAACCGGGCCCAGTCGTCCTCGGCCCCGCCCGCTTGCGGCAGGGTCCCGATGAAACCCGGTGGACCGCCGAAGGCCGGCGCACCGGCCGCGTGCAGCGCCGCAAGCTCCCGACCCAGGCGCTCCCAGGTCGCCGCCGTGGCCCGGCCGGCCTCCACCCAGGTCAACGCCAGCCAGTCCGGCCCCCAGGCCAGCACCTCGGCCACCCGGATCGCGCCGGGCTCGGCCAGCCAGCGCAGGCCGGAGGCTTCGGCCTCGAACATGCCCGGGGGCGGGCGCTCGTGGTGCTTGACGAAGACCCGGCGCCCGTCGGAGAGCCGCAGGCGGGCGGCGCGGTTGACGTTTCCGCCAAAGACCGGCCGGACCTCCTGCACCCGCGCCCCGAGCGCCCGCTCCACGGCCGCCCGGTCCATCACCGGCGCAGGTGCTCCAGCAGCCCCCGGCAGGCCGCCTCGCAGATGTCCAGCACGGCCTCGAACCCGTCGGGCCCGCCGTAGTAGGGATCGGGAACCTCGGCATCGAACGGTGCGTCAGGGTCGAAGTCCCGCAGCAGGGCGATCTTGCGCAGCTCGGGGCCATCGCCGGCCAGGCGCATCAGCGCCGCCCGGTTGCTGCGGTCCATGGCCAGCACCAGGTCGAAGCGGGTGAAGTCGCCGGGCTCGAAGCGACGCGCCCGCCCCTCCACGCGGATCCCCCGCCGCGCCGCGGCCGCCACCGCCCGCGGATCGGGGGGCTCGCCGACGTGCCAGGCGCCCGTGCCGGCGCTGTCGACCGCGATCTCGTCCCCCAGGCCCGCCGCCTCGACGAGGTGGCGCATCACCCCCTCGGCGGTCGGTGACCGGCAGATGTTGCCCAGGCAGACGAAGCAGACGCGGGTCATGGCAGCCTCCGGCCGCCGGCTATCGCCACCGGGCACCGTGCGCCGCACCGGACCCGGCCTTGCCGACCGGATCAGAACCCCGCGCCCGGCCGGCGCAGGTAGTTCCACTCGTCGGAGGTCGTCGTCCTCCCCAACACCATGTTCCGGTGGGGATAGCGCCCGAAGCGCTCGATGATGCGCCGGTGCTCCTCGGCATATCGCAGGTAGGAGTCCGCGGACCGGCGCTCGTCGTCGGTCCGGGCCACCTCGACCAGGGAGGCGTAGCACTCGATGGAGCGCTCCTGCATGGCCGGATCCTCGGAGTGCTCCAGCGGCAGGTAGAAGAAGGCCCGCTGGTGCAGCCCGTAGTGCCGGTCGATACCCTGTTCCAGGCCCTGCAGCGTCGCCCGGAGAGCCCGGGCGTCCTGGTGAAAGGCCCGGGGGCTGCCCCGGTAGACGTGGCGCGAGAACTGGTCGAGGACCACGACGTAGGCCAGGCGACCCCCCGGCGTCTTCAACCAGGACTCGCCGTGGCCGGCGGCCAGCGCATCCAGCGTCGCACCGAAACGATCCGCGATCTCGGCGTCGAGGTCCGCGCCCCCGCGAAACCACATCTCCGTGCGGGCCGGAACCGGGGCCGCGGGATCGGCGCTGCCGAACCAGTACTCGAGGACCGCGGGGATGAAGGCGGGGCCGGTACTCATGGGCTCTCCACGGTGGCTGCCGGTGAGCGGTGCAGGGCGCGGGGCGGGGCGGGCAGCGGGAGCGACCGGGGTGCAGCGAGGCGGTGGTCCGCCGCCGTGTCCTGCCCGCCGCCTGCCCGTACCGCGAGCAGACGATGCCACAGCCTGCGGCCGGTGGCATCCCCAGCTTGCGCCATCGAGGGTCGCCACGCACGTCAAGACGGGTCATGCTGCCCCGTCCCCGTCACACCCGGAGGTCCCCGTGGAGACGAAGCCGGTCGCGCTGGACCCCTCGCTGTACCTCAACCGGGAGCTGTCCCTGCTCGAGTTCAACCGCCGGGTCCTCGCCCAGGCGCTCGATCCCACGGTGCCGCTGCTGGAGCGCCTCCGCTTCCTGACCATCTGCAGCAGCAACCTCGACGAGTTCTTCGAGATCCGGGTGGCCGGCGTCAAGCAGCGGGCCCACGCCCTGCCCGGCAAGCCGGAACGCGACGGGATGCTGCCCTCCGAGCTGCTGCACCGGATCAGCGTCGTGGCCCACGAGCTCGTCACCCGGCAGTACGCCGCGCTCAACGAGCAGCTCCTGCCGGCGCTGGAGGCCGAGCGGATCCGCATCCCGCGGCGCAGCCGGTGGAGCAGGGCACTGCGCACCTGGGCCCGGGCCTATTTCCACGACCAGGTCCAGCCGGTCCTCACGCCCATGGGGCTCGACCCGGTGCGCCCGTTCCCCAAGGTGCTCAACAAGGGGCTCAACTTCCTCATCACCCTGGAGGGAACCGACGCCTTCGGCCGCAACAGCGGGCTGGCGGTGCTCCAGGTGCCCCGCTGCCTGCCGCGTCTCATCCCGGTCCCGCCGTCGGCGGTGCGGGACGGCCACGAGTTCGTCCTGCTGTCCTCCATCATCCACGCCCACATCGAGGACCTGTTCCCCGGCATGTCGGTCACCGGCTGCCACCAGTTCCGGGTGACCCGGAACAGCGACCTGTGGGTGGACGAGGAGGAGGTCGAGAACCTCAAGCAGGCGCTGCAGGGCGAGCTGGCGGGGCGGCGCTACGGCGAGGCCGTCCGGCTGGAGGTGGCCCAGGGCGCGCCCGACCACGTCGCCGAGTTCCTCCTCCACCAGTTCGCCCTCGACCCCGACGACCTGTACCAGGTGGACGGTCCCGTGAACCTGCACCGGCTGGGCGCCCTGGTCGGGCTGGTCGACGCCCCCCACCTCAAGTACCCGCCCCACGTCCCCCGGATCCCGCGCCGGTTCTCCGACGCCGAAGATCCCTTCGAAGCCATCGCCAGCGGCGACATCCTGCTGCACCACCCCTACCAGTCGTTCCAGCCGGTGATCGAGCTGCTGCAGGAGGCCGCCCGCGACCCCGACGTCCTGGCCATCAAGCAGACCCTGTACCGGACCGGCGACGACTCGCCGCTGGTGGATGCCCTGGTCGAGGCGGCCCAGGCCGGCAAGGTGGTCACCGCCGTGGTCGAGCTGCGCGCCCGGTTCGACGAGGCCGCCAACATCAACCTCGCCGATCGCCTCGAGGCGGTGGGCGCCAACGTGGTCTACGGGGTGGTCGGGCGGAAGTGCCACGCCAAGCTCACCCTCATCGTCCGCCGGGAGGAGGGGCGGCTGCGGCGCTACGTCCACCTGGGCACGGGCAACTACCACGCCGGCACCGCCCGGGCGTACACCGACTTCGGGTACCTAACCGCCGACGAACAGTTCGGAGAGGACGCCCACAAACTGTTCACCCAGCTCACCGGCCTGGGCCGCGCCGAGGCGCTGAGCCAGCTCCTCCAGTCTCCGTTCACCCTGCACCGCTGGCTGCACGAGCGCATCGCGTTCGAGACCGCCGAGGCCCGCGCCGGCCGCCCCGCCGCCATCATGGCTCGCATGAACTCGCTGTCGGAACCGTCGATCATCGCCGCCCTGTACGAGGCCAGCCGGGCCGGCGTGCGGATCGACCTGCTGGTGCGCGGGATCTGCTGCCTGCGCCCGGGGGTGCCGGGCGTCTCCGACAACATCACCGTGCGCAGCGTGGTCGGTCGCTTCCTGGAGCACTCCCGGGTGTACCGCTTCCACGCCGCCGGCCAGGATCTCGTCTACTGTTCGAGCGCCGACTGGATGAACCGCAACCTGCACCGGCGGGTGGAGGTGGCCTGGCCCATCCACCCGCCCGAGCTGCACGCTCGGGTGGTCGAGGAGGGGCTCGAGATCTACTGGCGGGACGACACCCAGTCCTGGCAGCTCCAGTCCGATGGCAGCTACACCCGGCGCACCCCGGGCGAGACGCCGACCTGCGCCCAGGAGCAGCTCATGGCCCGGCTCTCCTAGGCCCATGGCCAGGCTCGCCTAGGCCTGCGGCGACGGTCGGTCCTCGCCGATGTCCAGCTCGCGGCCGACCTGGGCCTGGTACTGCCGCTCGCGATCGAGATCGGCGGCGGTGAGGGGGTGCTCGGCCAGCCACCCGGCGGGGAAGCGCAGCGAGAGGCGGCGCCGGCTCGGCGCAGTCGCCGCGATGGGGGGCAACGGGCGATCCGACCGGGAGCGGTGCAGGCGCACCGCGATGCGCAGCAGCAGGGACAGCCGGAGGACCCGGGGGCGCAGGTCGGGCGTCAGCACCTCGAACAGCTCGGGCCGCAGCTTGCGGCGATGACTGGCGACGAGCAGGGACAGCACCTGCTGGCCTTCCCGGGAGAACCCGGGCATGTCGGCGTGGGCGAGGATGTAGGCCCCGTGCTTGTGGTAGCTCGGGTGGGCGACGGCGAGGCCCAGCTCGTGCAGCCGCGCGGCCCACGACAGCGACTTCGCCAGCTCCCGGTCGTCGAGTCGCCAGGGCTCGGCCACCGCGGCCAGGAGCTGCCGCGCGGTGCGCTCGACCCGCGCGGCCTGCAGGGTGTCGACCCCCCAGCGGGTCGCGAGGTCGAGGACGGTCGCGTCGCGGGCGTCCAGGCTGTGTTCGCGGCGGAACATGTCGAGCAGGGCCCCGTCCCGGATGCTGCCGGTAGCGGCCTCGATGGCGTCCAGCCGCAGGCCCCGCATCACCCCCTGGAGCACGGCGAGCCCCCCGGCGATGACCTCGCGGCGATCCTCGGCCAGGCCCGGCACCGCCAGCGCGTCCACGGTTCCGGCGGCGACGAGCTGCTGGCGGAGGCGGTCGAGACCCTTGCGGGTGATGCGGGTGCCCCAGCCCTGGGCTTCGAAGATGGCGCCGATGGCCTTGATGGTGCCCGACGATCCCAGGGCCCGCTCCCAGCCCAGCGACCGGAAGCGCTTCTTGTGGGGTTCCATCTCCAGGCGGGCGGCGATGGTGGCCTTCCGGAAGCGATCGTCCGTCAGGCGTCGGCGAGGAAAGAAGCGCAGGCTGTAGCTGACGCAGCCCATGTGCAGGCTCTCGGCGGCCAGGGGCACCAGGTTCTCGCCGATGATCACCTCGGTCGAGCCGCCGCCGATGTCGACGACGAGGCGACGGGCATCGGCCACGGGGTCGGCGACGCTGTGGGCGACGCCCAGGTAGACCAGGCGCGCCTCCTCGCGGCCGCTGACCACCTCGATGGGATGCCCGAGGGCCTCGCGCGCCCGCACCAGGAAGGCCAGCCGGTTCCGAGCGCGGCGGAGGGTGTTGG
>RFKJ01000770.1 GCA_003694325.1 Deltaproteobacteria bacterium | reverse complement strand
GGGGGGGGGGGACGCCGGGGGAGCGGCCAGGGCCCGGGTCGAACCGGCCGTTCGGTGCCCGGCCGGGATCAGGCCCGCTCGACGGCACGGGCCCAGGCCGCCAGGTGGGCGGCGCGGGCATCGTCGGCCATGGTGGGAGAGAAGCGCCGATCCTCGGTCCAGACCTCGGATACCCGGCGCTGGTCGTCCCAGAACCCGACGCCGAGCCCGGCCAGGAAGGCGGCGCCGAGCGCCGTGGTCTCCAGCACCGTCGGGCGCACGCAGCGCACGCCGAGGATGTCGGCCTGGAACTGCATCAGCAGGTCGTTGCGGGCTGCCCCGCCGTCGACCTTCAGTCCGGCCAGGGGGGTGCCGGCGTCCTCCTCCATCGCCCGCAGGATGTCGCCGATCTGCAGCGCGATCCCCTCGAGCACCGCCCGCGCGACGTGGGCCCGGGTGGTGCCCCCGGTGATGCCGGCCAGCAGGCCCCGCGCGTCGGGCCGCCAGTGGGGCGCCCCCAGCCCGGCCAGCGCCGGCACGAAGACGACCCCCCCGCTGTCTGGGACGCTCCGGGCCAGCGCCTCGACCTCGGACGCCGACTCGATGATGCGAAGCCCGTCCCGCAGCCACTGCACGGCCGCGCCGGCGATGAACGCGCTGCCCTCCAAGGCGTAGCTTGCCTTCCCCCCGAGGCGCCAGGCCACCGTCGTCAGCAGGCCGTTGCTGCTGGGGCGGGCCTCGGCGCCGGTGTTCATCAACACGAAGGCACCGGTCCCGTAGGTACACTTGGCGGTGCCGGGCGCGAAGCAGGCCTGGCCGAACAGCGCCGACTGCTGGTCGCCGGCCATGCCCGCCACCGGGATCCCGTCGGGCAGGAAACCCAGGCCCCGGGTGTGCCCGAGCACCTCGGCGTTGTCGCAGATGCGGGGCAGGCAGGCCCGCGGCACGCCGAACAGTTCGAGCAGCTCGTCGGACCAGTCGAGCCGGTGGATGTCGAACAGCAGCGTGCGGGAGGCGTTGCTGGGGTCGGTGGCGTGGGCGCCGCACAGCTTCCAGGCCAGCCAGGCGTCGATGGTGCCGAAGGCGAGATCGCCGGCTTCGGCGGCGGCGCGGGCCCCGGGGACGTGGTCCAGCATCCACCGGGCCTTCGTCCCCGAGAAGTAGGGGTCGAGGACCAGGCCGGTCAGCTCGCGCACCCGGGGCTCGTGGCCATCGGCCTTGAGCTGGCGGCAGAAGTCGGCGGTGCGCCGGTCCTGCCACACCAGGGCCCGGTGGATGGGGGTGCCCGTGCGGCGGTCCCAGAACAGGCTGGTCTCCCGCTGGTTGGTGATGCCGATGGCCCGGATCGCCACGTCGCCCGCGTCGGCCAGGGCGCCGGTCACCGCCGCCTCGATGCTCGCCCAGATCTCGGCCGGGTCGTGTTCGACCTGGCCCGGCTCCGGGTAGTGGTTGGCGAACTCGACGTTGCGGGCGGCGACGACCTGCACGTCCTGATCGAGGAGCAGCGCGGTGGACCCGGTGGTCCCCTGGTCGATGGCGAGGACGACGTCCTTCATGACAGCCTCTTCGTGACAGCTCTACGTGACGGCCTCACGGCGCGACGTGCCACCGGCGGGATGCGAGCGGCAACCGGACCGGGCATCCTTCTACCACGCTCGCCTGGGGGCGAAGGCCGTGCTACCGTCCTTCGCCCGGCAGGCGTCGACATCGGCGACAGCGAAGGAATCGCCCATCCCGACCCGAGACCGGCACCAGGAGGAGACATGGCCCCGGCCCGGAGAACCACCCCGCCCCTGCTCGCGCTGGCCCTCGTCGCCTGCAACGGCGGCGGCAGCACCACCTACACGGGGCACAACACCTACGAGTACATGCCCCTGGACGGCGAGCGCAACTGGACCTACACCGCCGACACCGACGCCGGCACGCCCAACGTCGACTACAACCTGTTCGTCGAGAAGGTCGACACCGAGGTCGCCGGCACCACCGAGAAGGTCACGCTGGAGTACCGCAACGACAACACCGGCGACCTCCTGTACAGCATCGTGTGGTCGGCCGACGCCGCGGACGGGATCCTCGTCCACGGCTTCGACGTCCAGGGGGGGGACTCGGTCACCTTCGACACGCCGATCAGCTTCGCGAAGTACAAGATGATCGTCGGCGACGAGGTGGAGTCCAGCAGCAACGGAATCACCGTCGTGTCGACGCTGTCGGGGCTCGAGGACTGCCCGAACTACTGGACCACCCAGGTCTGGGAATGCCTGCACTTCAGCGTGGACGACGGGGGAGCGGGAACCCCCTTCGCCGGCGAGTGGTGGCTGGCCGGATCGTGGGGAGCCAGCCGCTTCCGCACCACCGATGTCGACCAGGACTGGGTCCTGGCCAGCGGCTACTGGTCCGGCGAGTAGCGGGTGCTCCCGGTCCGCCGGCGCTGGACGATCGGGTTGCTCTGCCCGCTGCTGTCCATCGCCTGCGAGGTGGAGGAGTGGCGCAACGCCGACCTGCAGCTCGACATCACCGGGGCCGAGCTGGACAGCGAGGACATCATCCGCATCTGCATCGATGGGACCGGCAGCCGGGATGCCGCCCTCGGGGCCGGCCGGGTCGCGTTTCCCGGGATTCCCGCGACCGGCACGGTGACCGTGACCGTCGATGCGCTGGCCCCGGGCACGGACAGCGGCGACAGCGCCGACAGCGGCGACGGTGCGGAATCGGTGCGCCTGGGACGGGTCGGGCCGGTGGACTTCACCGCCACCGGCTACATCGAGCAGGCCTGGCAGCCCTGCGAGGGGGACTGCAGCCCCTGCCGGCAGGCCACCGTCGGTGTCGATGACGCCGACAGTCGACTCCTCGCCGTCCGCTTCGTCGGCCTGGATTGACCCGTGACCGCCGCGCTGCCCCCGCCGCTCGCCGCCGGTTTCCAGCACATCTCCGTCGACGAGGCGGACCATGCCGGCGACACGCTCGATCGCATCGTGGCCGGCGACATCCTCGGCGTGGTCCTCCGCGGGTTCTACGGGCCCGCCGAGATCGCCACCATCCTCGCCCGCCTCGAGTCCGATCCCCAGCTCCCGCCGGCGATCCCGTTCGCCCCGTTCAAGGATCACCCCGACCCGCCCTACGAGCGCGGCCTGGCGCTGGTGTCGGCCCGGGCCGAGCTGGACCGCTACCTCGCCGATGCGGTACGCCAGCGGGCGTTCCTCCGCCGGCTGTTCGACGGTCTCCCGCCCCTGGAGGACCGCCTGGACCGGGTCCTGCAGACATTGGGTGGGGGGCGCCCGGTCTCGCTGGCGCCCGGCCCCACCGACGGCACCCACTACACGCCGGCCACGCTGCGGGTGCTGACCGAGGGAACCGGCATCGACCTGCACGTCGGCCTCTCCTTCCTGACGCTGCCGTGCTGCCGCCACCTGTGCACCCTCATCGACCCCCAGGTGCAGTGCTCGTGGTTCCTGACCCTGCGGGTGGCCGAGGAGGGAGGAGCGCTGGTGACCTACGGGCTCGACTGGGCGCAGGCCCGCAGCACCCACGGAGACGACGCGATCGTCGGCGACGGACAGGTCGTGGTGACCGGGCCGGCCGCCGCCCGCCTCCGCCGACTCCCGGCGGTGGCCGAGCGGCCGGCCCCCGGGGATCTCCTGGTGTTCGACGGGGGGCGCTGGTACCACGAGGTCACCGCGACGCGGGGCGGCCCGCGGTGGACCCTGGGCGGGTTCCTCTCCTGGTCCGCCGACCACCGGTCCATCCTGCGGTGGGCCTGATCGCGAGGGGCTGGGAAGCCCGCGGGGGAGGCGACACCCCCAGCAGTGGCCACCGAAAACCCACCGGGGCTGTGCCGGAGGGGGAGCCGGTGCCGGTCGACTCCACGGTGGAGGTACCGAGCGGCGCTTGCTTTCCGACGCCACCGAGGTATCTCCGCGCGGGATTCCTCCATCCACACCACCCTTCGAGGACCCCATGACCCGACCCGACACATTGCTCCTGGCTGCTCTGCTCATCGCGTGTTTCGGCGACGAAGACCCGACCTCGTCATCCCAGGGTGACACCGGTGCGACCACCTCCGCAGACGGGGGGACCGGTGATGGGG
>RFKJ01000769.1 GCA_003694325.1 Deltaproteobacteria bacterium | reverse complement strand
TCTCCGAGCGCCTGCACCTGCCCACCCGCAAGACCGAGCTGCTCTTCGTCGAGCTGATCCTGGACCTGCTGCGCATCGGCGGCCGGGCGGGCGTGATCGTGCCCGACGGCGTGCTCTTCGGATCGTCCAAGGCGCACCGCAAGCTGCGCGAGCGGCTGCTCTCCGACGCCGAGCTGCAGGCGGTCGTGTCGATGCCCTCCGGGGTGTTCAAGCCCTACGCCGGGGTGAGCACCGCGGTGCTCGTGTTCGTGAAGGGCGGCCGCACGGAGCGGGTCTGGTTCTACGACATGCAGTCCGACGGCTACTCGCTGGACGACAAGCGCGACAAGCTCGACGGCTCGGACATCCCCGACGTGATCCGACGCTGGCGGGAGCGCGACCCCGACAAGGACACCGACCGGACGGCCAAGGCCTTCTTCGTGCCGGTCGACGAGATCCGGGACAACAAGTTCGACCTGTCGATCAACCGCTACAAGGAGGTGGTCTACGAGCCGGTGGAGTACGACCCGCCGAAGGTGATCATCGGGAAGCTGCGGGCGCTGGAGAAGGAGATCCAGGAGGGGTTGGATCGGTTGGAGGGGATGTTGGGATGAGGACCGAACTCCTCGGGAACATCGCCGAGCAGATCGACTACGGGCTCACGGCGTCGGCGCGTGATGACGTTGGCCCCAAGTTCCTGAGGATCACTGATCTCCAGGACGGGCGGGTTGACTGGAGTTCGGTTCCCGGATGCAACGCGACCGGCGACGTCGAGCGGTACACGCTGGGTGTTGGTGACATCGTGGTTGCGCGGACCGGAGCTACGACCGGCAAGAGCTACCTGATCCGAGACTGCCCAGACGGGGCGGTGTTCGCGTCTTACCTCATCCGCGTACGCCCTGGTCCGCAAGCCCACCCGCCCTACCTGGCGAAGTTCTTTGCCTCTGCCGCATACTGGCGGCACATCACGGCAAGTAGCAACGGCTCAGCTCAGCCAGGGGTGAACGCATCGAAGCTCCGAGAGCTGCCGGTCCCCCTCCCCCCCCTCCCCGAGCAGCGCCGCATCGCGGCCATCCTCGACGAGGCCGACGCCCTGCGCCGCAAGCGCCGCGAGGCGCTGGGCCTGCTGGACGAGCTGCTGCGGTCGGCGTTCAACGAGATGTTTGGCGACCCGGTGACGAACCCACGGGGGTGGCCGACGGTGGACCTCGGCAAGCTCCTGGTCGATGGGCCGACGAACGGCCTATACCGCCCATCGTCGGACTACGGCACGGGCACCCCCATCGTGCGGATCGACTCCTTCTACGACGGCGCCATCACCGACCTGTCCAAGCTCAAACGAGTCGCCATCGAGTCCTCAGTGATCGAGAGGTACGCTCTCGCGGCAGGGCAGGTCCTCATCAACCGAGTGAACTCACCGGAGCACCTCGGGAAGGCAGCGCTGGTCCCCGACTTGAACGAGCCCACCGTCTTCGAGTCGAACATGATGCGGCTGACGCTCGACAAGGAGAAAGTCGTTCCGACCTTCCTGGTGACGCAACTCCTATCGCCCTACCTGCGGCGGCAGATCGCCAACTCAGCCAAGGATGCCGTCAACCAGAGTTCGATCAACCAGCACGACGTCCGCAGCTTCAAGATCCGGCTGCCCCCGCTGCCTATGCAACGCCGCTGGGAGGCCTTCGTCGCGGCGCACCGCGCCCAGGTCGCCGCCCGCCATCGCCAAGGCGACGAGGCGGACGACCTCTTCAACTCTCTCCTTCACCGTGCCTTCGCTGGCGAGCTGTAGGCACCCATGATGCTCGACTGGTCTCGCTTCCAATCCGGGGCCGTGGGTCCCGAGAAGGCCTTCGGGGCCTTCGCCGCTCAGCTCTTCGAACGGTGGCTTCGACGCGAGTACGGCGACGACTTCGCGTCCTACACACTCCACGGCGCAGGCGGCGACGGAGGCGTGGAGGCCTTTGCACGGTTGCCTGCGGGCGACGTCGTCGGGCTCCAGGCCAAGTGGTTTGCAGGCAACATCAAGGCGTCCGAGATCAACAAGATCCGAGCGTCTCTGGATCGCGCCGCCGCCACCTTCCCGACCCTTCGGAAGTACGTCGTGGCCCAGCGCCAGAATCTCACGAAGGCGCGACACGAGGACGAGACCGGGGGCGTGGAGCGGTGGGAGGACTTCATCGCCGCAGCCAAGAAGGACCACCCGTCGGTCGAGGTCGTCCGGTGGGACGAGGCGGGACTGTTGGACCAGCTCGCGCAGCCCGGCAACCAGGAGATCAAGGCACTCTGGTTCGAAGGTGAGTTCACCCCCAGCATGATCACCGTGGCCTGGGAGAAGGTCAGGTCACGCCTCGGTGCCCGGTACCTGCCGGATCTGCACGCGGTCGGCGCCATCGACGCGATGCTCGACAGCGACCTGTGGTCGCCCGAGGCGGTCGGTCGGACCCGGAGGACACTCCAACAGGCGGTCCAGGCGCTCACCGAGGCATCAAGTGCTCTCGGCGGCTTCCTTCGGCTCACCGATGGACGTCGGCCCCCGGAATTGGACACGCCGGCGATCGAGGCGGCTGCGGCCATCGAGGCCCTGCGTTCCCATGCCGCGGTGCTGATCGACGTGGTGGCAACCGGTCCACGCCTGGATGTCCCGGAAGGCCCGGAGCTGGACGCCCTGGCCGGGCTGGAAGAGCTGCTGGAGGACTTCAAGAAGAGGGGCGAGGGCACCTACACTGCGGACCACGCGGAGCGCGCGCTCCAGTTGGCGTGGGAAGCCCAAGAAGAGGTCGACGCGATGGAGCAGATGCTCCGCGCGTCGGCTCGTCCCAGGCTGGTGGTGGGACCCGCGGGATGCGGCAAGACGCACGCTGCCGCTGCCGGCGTTCACCGACGTGTGAAGGAGGGCAATCCCTGTGTTCTCGTGCTCGGCAAGGGCAGCTCGCCCCGTGACGGAGCAGCGCGCATGCTGGCAGATGCGCTGGACACGCCCGGGTGGTCGCTTGCACGGATGCTGGACGGCCTCGAGGCGCTGGCGGTCCTGCGCCAAGCGTCCCTTGTTCCTGCGGAGGACGGGAAAACCGGGTTTTCCCGGGCGCTCATCCTGATCGATGGCCTGGAGGAGGCCCCCGGGTCGGATCGCTGGGGTGACCTCCTCGGTGATCTCGCGGTCGAGCTCGCCCGCCGGCCGAGGGTTCATCTCGTCGCGACCGCGCGACCGGAGTTCTTCCGCCACGCGGACCTTCCAAGCTCCATCGGTCACGTCCGGGTCGAGGAGCATGCAGATGTCGACCTCCCCGCCATGCTGGTCGCCTATGCGCGTGAGTACCGCGTGGGCATCGAGGCGGTCCCGTGGCTTGGCTGGGCGCTCCGCAATGCTCTGGAAATCCGGCTCCTCGCAGAGG
>RFKJ01000768.1 GCA_003694325.1 Deltaproteobacteria bacterium | reverse complement strand
CACCAGCCGGTGGAGCAGCTCCATCTCCCGGACCAGCGGGTTCCAGCGATCGGCGCCCGGAGGCTCCAGGTCGGCGTAGATCGCCACGACGTCGGCGAACCGCCCCCCGGGTCCGGATGCGGGGGCTTCAGCCATGGCCCACCGCCGCCCGCAGGCTGTCGCAGACCAGGTCGAGCTGGGACTCCCCGAGGGTCGGGTACAGCGGCAGGGTCAGCTCCCGGGCGGCCACCGCCTCGGTCCGGGGGAGCGGCGGGGCCTGCGGGTCCCGGAACTCGCGGAGCCGGTGCACCGGCGGGTAGTGGATCGAGGTCTGCACCCCGGCCGCCCGCATGGAATCCATCACCGCGGCCCGATCGGTGCCCTCCGGCAGCAGCACCGGCATGATGTGGGGGCCGACCTCGTCGTCGTTGCCCGCCCGGCCGAAGCCGGGGACCCGGATCGGGCTGCCGGCCAGCCGGGCCCGGTAGCCGGCGACCCGGGCCCGGCGCCGGGCGAGGAAGCCCGGCAACCGGTCGAGCTGGGCCAGCAGGATCGCGCTGCGCAGCTCGTCGATCCGGTAGTTGTAGCCCAGGGCCACGACGTCGTAGGTCCGGGCCTCGCCGCGGTGCCGCGCCACCGTGCCGGTGGTCATGCCGTGGCTGCGCAGCAGGCGCAAACGCGCCGCCAGGTCGGCGTCGTCGGTGGTGAGGGCCCCGCCCTCCCCGCAGGTGATGTTCTTGTTGCTGAAGAAGCTGAAGCAGCCGACGTCGCCCAGGGTTCCACACGCCCGGCCGTCCAGGCGCGAGATGCAGGCGTGGGCGGCATCCTCCACCAGCCACAGGCCGTGGGCGTCGCAGAGCGAGGCCAGGGCCGGCATGTCGGCGGGGTAGCCGGCATAGTGCACCGCGATCACCGCCCGGGTCCGGTCGGTGATCCGCCGGTCCACGTCGGCAGGGTCCAGGTTGAGGTCGTCCGGCCCCCGGATGTCGCAGAACACCGGGGTGGCCCCGACATAGCGAATGGCGTTGGCGGTGGCGACGAAGGTGAGGGCCGGGCAGATCACCTCGTCGCCCGGCCCCACCCCCAGGGCGGCGAGGGCGAGGTGCAGCGCGGCGGTCCCGCTGCTCACCGCCACGGCGTGGCCGGCCCCGGTCGCGGCGGCGAACGCCGCTTCGAACCGGGCGGTGGTCGGCCCCAGGGTCAGCCAGCCGGACCGAAGCGTCTCCTGCACGGCGTGCTGTTCCCGGGGGCCCAGGTCGAGGTCGAACAGGGGGACCCGCAGCGCCGCCGCCTTCATGGCCGCCCGCCGGTGGGGGGAAGTCCGGCGACCAGCCGGGCCGCCAACTCCTCGGCGCGATCGAAGGCCTCGACCCGGGCCAGGTCCATCCACAGGCCCTCGTGGGGATGCACCCGCGGTGCCTCCCCGCCTTCGGTGAGCCGCCGCACGACCTCGTCGAAGCCCACCGGTCCCGACGCCGGCATGACATCCCGGACCGCGGGCGACACCGCGTAGATCCCGGTCGACACCCAGTGCCGCAGGCGCGGTTTCTCCCGGAACCGGACCAGGCGGTGGTCGGGCCCGAACTCGACCACCCCGAAGGGGACATCGTGGTGCTGCTCGCAGGCGGCGATGGTGAGGAGGGCGCCGCTGCGGCGGTGGTCATCGAGCAGCCGGGCGAAGTCGATGTCGGTGAGCAGGTCGCCGTTGACGACCAGGACAGGCTCGTGGAACCCGGGAAGCTCCCGCAGGGCGCCGGCGGTCCCCTGGGGGGTGTCCTCGTGCAGGTAGGACACCGCGACCCCCCAGTCCCCCCGGCTGTCGCAGTAGCTCCGCACCAGGTCGCCGAGGTGGCCCAGGCTGATCACCACCTCGTCGAAGGCCTGCGCCGCGAGCTGGCCGATGATGATGTCCAGCAACGGCACGCCGCGGACCAGCATGAGCGGCTTGGGCAGCACCCGCGAGTGGGGCCGCAGGCGACGCCCCAGGCCCCCGGCCATGACCAGCGCCCGGCGGGGGCTAGACCCGGTAGCCGACATCGGCGGCTCCAATCCCGTCGGCCCGCATCGCCTCGGCCACCGCCACCAGGCCGGTCGGCAGGTCCACCTCGGCCTGCCAGCCCAGCAGCCGCCGGGCCCGCCCGGGGTCGCATCGCAGCAGCCCGACCTCGCTGTCGTCGGGCCGCAGCCGTTCGTCGTCGGTGACGATCTCCTTGGAGCGGCCCAGCACCTCCATGGCCAGGGCTGCCAGCTCGCCGATGGACACCGCCGTGCCGGTGCCCACGTGCACCGTCTGCCCGATGGCCTCGGGCGCCGCCGCCATGGCGGTGAAGGCCCGGCAGGTGTCGGCGACGTAGAGGAAGTCCCGCCGGGGCCAGAGCGCCCCGAGGCGCAACACCGGCGCATCGGAGAGGATCTGGGCGACGACCTGGGGAATGACCGCCCGGTTGCTCTGCCAGGGACCGTAGTTGTTGAACGGCCGCAAGATGCTCACCGGCAGCCCGAAGGCCCGGTGGTAGGACTCGGCCAGCTTGTCGGCGCCGATCTTCGAGGCGGCGTAGGGAGACTGGGCCTGAAGCGGGTGGGATTCGTCGATCCGCGGGGTGGTCGCCGTGCCGTAGACCTCGGAGGTGCTGGTGACGACGACCCGATCCACGCCGGCGTCCCGGCAGGCCTCCAGCACGTGGACCGTGCCCCCGATGTTGGTCTCCACGAAGCTGGCCGGCGCGGTGTAGCTGTAGGGGACGCTGATCAGCGCCGCGAGGTGGAAGACCACGTCGCAGCCCTGCACCGCCCGGCGCACCTGGTGCGGGTCTCGCACGTCGCCCGACACGACCTCCAGGCCGGTCCGGTCGGCCAGCCGGTCCAGGTTGCCCGCCCCGGGACGGGAGTCGTAGTGGATGAACGCCCGGACCTCGATCCCCAGCCTCTGCAGGTGCCGGACCAGGTGCGCACCGATGAACCCGCCGGCTCCGGTGACCAGCACGCGGCGAGCAGCCAGCTTCACAGTCGAGCACTCCTCCGGTGACGTCGCGAGCGGCGCCCGCGAGACCTCCCGTGGCCGGGAACCGGGCCACGGCTTCACCTCCGCGCCCGCTGGTATATCATGCCGGGGCCGGCATTCGGCCACGGGCCTGGCGCATGCGGCACTCCACTGTCGAGCCTCGGCGGCCTCGCTCTCGGGTCGCATCCACGGGTCGTGTTGCCGGGTGGGGTGGCGGGTCCCCAGGCGAGGATGGCCATCGGCCCGTGCGAGGTCCCGCCATGTACCAATCCCACCGCGGTGATGTCGCCCCCAAGGAGCAGCGCGTCCTCTGCATTGCCGCCCACCCCGACGACGAGGTGCTGGGCGTGGGGGGGACCCTCGCCCGGCACGCGGCCGAGGGCGCCGAGGTGCTCGTCCTGATCATGAGCGAGGGCGAGGCCGCCAAGGCCCCGCACAGCCGGCGCAACGCCGCGCGGCGGGACAATGCCGCCGCTGCGGCGCGGGTCCTGGGGGTCCACCGCCTGGTCATGGGCGAGCTGGCCGACCAGGCCTTCGACGCCCACCCGTTCATCGAGCTGATCCACCCCATCGAGGCGCTGCTCCGGGAGTTCCGCCCCCACATCGTCTACACCCACCACGGCGGCGACGCCAACACCGACCACCAGCTCGTGTTCAAGGCGACCTACGCCGCCTGCCGCCCCCTCAGCACCCTGTCGGCATCCGTCGAGCAGCTCCTCTGCTACGAGGTGCCGTCCTCCACCGAGCAGGCGCCGGCACTGCCCCACTACGCCTTCCTGCCCAACGTCTACGTCGATGTCTCGGCGGTGTGGGCCACCAAGCTGGCCGCGCTTCGCTGCTACGCCGCCGAGCTGGGGACCTGGCCCCACACGCGCTCCATCGAGTACATCGACGCCCTCGCGGTGAAACGGGGCGGCGAGGCTGGCCTTCGCCGTGCCGAGGCCTTTACCCTCATCCGGGCACGCGTCGGCCCATCGCCGCCGGCCGCCCCCGACGCGCCCCCCGGATCCGCCGACCCGACGCTCCGCTCCTGACCCGAGGTCTCGCCCGATGTTCACCGACTACGACAGCGAAGTCCGCATCCACGATGGCGCCCGGCACCAGGTCTACCGGGCCCGCCGCCGGTCGGACGGCCGCCCGGTCATCCTCAAGCTGCTGAAGGAGGACCTTCCCTCCGTCGGCGACATCGAGCGGTTCCGGGTCGAGTACCAGTTCCTCGCCTCGGTCGACTCCCCCTTCGTCGTCCGGGCCCTGGACTTCACCGAGGACCGGGGCCGCTGGCTGCTGGTCATGGAGGACATCGGTGGCCGCAGGCTCACCGACTTCATCCGCGCAGCCGATGTCGGCCTCCGGGAGCGCCTCGACGTCGCCGTCGCGCTGCTGTCGGCGGTGCAGGACGTCCACGACGCCGGGTTGATCCACAAGGACGTCAACCCCCACAACATCGTCTGGAACCGCTCCACCCGCACCGTCAAGCTGATCGACTTCGGGCTCTCCACCCCGCTGACCTCCGAGACGCCGGCGTTCACCAGCACCCGGCTGCTCGAGGGCACCCTCGCCTACCTGGCCCCCGAACAGAGCGGCCGGGTCCGGGCATCCCTCGACTCGCGCGCCGACCTCTACGCCGTCGGCGCCACCCTGTACGAGTTGTTCACCGGCGTCCTGCCCTTTCCGACCGACGACCCTCTGGACCTCGTCTACTCCCACCTCGCCCGGCGCCCCGCCCCACCCAGCCACCACCGGCCCGACCTCCCGCCGATGCTCGACACCATCGTCCTGCGCCTGCTGGAGAAGCGTCCCGCCGACCGCTACCAGACGGCCTTCGGCGTGCTCCGGGACCTCGAACGCTGTCGCGCCACGCTGGACGCCGACGGCCGGATCCCGGCGTTCGAGCCGGGCGCCGACGACCACAAGGAGCGCTTCGAGCTGAGCAACCGCCTGTACGGCCGCCAGGAGGCATTGGCGAAGCTCCTGGAGGCGTTCGAGGCCGCCACCTCCGACCAGGCCGAGGGGGGGCGCCTGGTGTCGGTGGGCGCTCCCACCGGCATGGGCAAGACGGCCCTCATCCGGGAGCTGTACCACCCCCTCACGCGCCACCGCGGAATCTTCGTGTCGGGCAAGCCCGACCAGTTCAACCGCCTGCCCCTGGCGCCCATTGCGTCTGCCTTCGACGAACTGGTGGAACAGGTCCTGGCGGTCGACGAATCGACCCTGCGAGGCATCGTCGAGGGCCTGCGCGACGCGCTGGGACCGGGTGCCGGCGTGTTGACCGAGATCGTGCCCCGCATCTCCAACCTCCTCGGAGACCTCCCCCCGCCCGAGGAGGTCCCGGCCCAGGAACAGAAGAACCGGCAGATCCGGGTGTGCCGCGACTTCGTGCGGTTCTTCGCCAGCCCCCGACAGCCGGTGGTGCTGTTCTTCGATGACCTGCAGTGGGCCGATGCGGCGACCCTCGAGATCATCGAGTCGCTGGTCGTCGCCGGCCACCCCGGCCTGCTGGTGATCGGCGCGTATCGGGACGACGAAGTCGACCACGCCCACCCCCTCACCGCCATCCTCGACCGCCTGGATGCGGCCGGCGTGGTCCAGCACCGCATCGAGCTGCCCCCGCTGTCCGAATCGCACGTCGTCGAGATGCTCACCGAGAGCACCGGGGAACCCCCCGAGGCCGTCGCCGGCCTGGCCCGGCTGACCCTGCGGTACACCGGCGGGAACCCGCTGTGGGCCCGCGAGTACCTCCAGGCGTTGGCCACCGACGGGCTGCTGCGCTTCGACCGGGAGACCGGACACTGGGCCTGGGACCTCGCCGAGATCGGGCGACGCGGGTTCACCACCAGCGTGCTGGAGTTCATCGCCAGCCGGCTGGAACGCCTGCCCGCCGATTGTCTCGAGGTCGTCCAGGTGGCCGCCTGCGTCGGCAGTCGGTTCGACCTCCCCACGGTGGCCGCCGTCACCGGCCGCAGCACCCGCGAGGTGTTCGACGCGCTGCTGCCGGCGCTCAACAGCGGCGTCATCGTGGCGACCTCCGCAACGGAGGCGCTCCTGGCCCACGACGCCGGTCAACACCGCCAGTGCTCGTTCTTTCACGACCGCATCCAGCAGGCCGCCGCCGGCATGTTGGACGAGGCCAGCCTGGCCCGGCTGCACCACCGCATCGGGCGATACATGCTGGAACAGGCCCGCCCCGAGGAGCGGGGAGACCGGATCTTCGAGATCGTGACGCAGCTCGACGCCGGGCTGGACCTGGTGCCACCTGGCGACGAGCGGATCGAGCTGGCCGAGCTGAACCTGCAGGCCGGCCGGAAGGCGCGCCAGGCCAGCGCCTTCGATGCCGCCGCCCGGTACCTCGCGGCGGGACTGCGGTGCCTGCCCGCCGATCCCTGGGTCGACCACGCCGGGCTGGCGCTGGCCCTGCACCGGGAGCACGCGTTGGCCTCAGCGATGACCGGCGACGCCGACCGGGCCGATTCGCTGAGCGCCATCGCCGCCGCGCACGCCCCCGACCCGATCACCCGCGCCGAGATCCTCGCCGAGCGGGCCTACCAGCTCACCCACCTCGGCCGGTACGCCGATGCGGTGGCCGCCATGCGCGAGGGGCTGACGCAGGTCGGCATCGACTTCCCGGCGGACGACGCCCTGCCGCAGGCGATGGGGGAGTTGCACGCCTCGCTGCAGGAGCGCATGGGCGACGCCCGGCCCCTCGACCTCCTCGACCGGCCGACGATGCAGGATCCGCAGGCCCGTGCCGCCGTCGCCCTGCTCGGAGCCGGCCTGGCACCCAGCTTCTACATCAGCCCCGAGCTGTACACCGTCGTGATCCTCCAGGCCCTCAACGTCTGCCTGGAGCACGGCAACCCCCCCCACTCCTTCAACCTGTATGCCTGCTACGGCCACCTGCTCAGTGGCGTGTTCGGCGACCGCCAGGGCGGCCACGACTTCGGTCGCCTGGCCGTGGAGCTGTGTGACCGCACCGGCAGCCTCCGGGACAAGGCCGCCAGTGCGTTCATCACCGCCAACTTCGCCGCGAGCTGGGTCCAGCCCCTGTCCCGGCAGCAGGCGCTCAACGAGGCCGGCTTCCAGGCCGGCGTGGAGTCCGGCGACCTCGTGTACGCCGCCTACATCCTCTGCTACATCGGGCACAACGCCTTCTACGCCGGGCATCGGCTCGAGGACGTCGCGTCCCGGACCGACGACCACGCCCGGTTCCACGCCCGGATCGGCAACCCCATCGCCATGGACGTCACCGATGCGCTCCGACTGGTGGTGCGCAACCTGCGTGGCCGGACCGGGGCGATGGACGAGTTCTCCCTTCCCGATCTCGACGAGGCGTCCTTTCGCGCCCGGGCCCAGGCCAATCAATCGGTGATGGCCCTGTGCTACCTCGACATCTTCAAGGCCGAGGCGCTGCTCCGGTACGGAGAGCCCGCCGCCGCCCTGGCGGCCCTCGATGCCGCGGCTCCCCTGCTGCCCACCATCATGAACAACCACGGGGGGGCGCGCCACGCGTTCCTCACGGCGTTGGCGCTGTGCCGGATCGCGGGTTCCGAATCGGCGGTCCCCTCCGAGGGGGACGCCCCCGACACCGACGCGCGTCTCGATGCCCTGGCCGAGCGGCTGGAGGGGTGGGCCCGGACCTGCCCGGAGAACTTCGCCCACCTGGCCGCCATGGTTCGCGCCGAGCGCGCCCGCAGCCGGCAGGCCGACGGGGAGGCCATCGAGGCCTACGACCAGGCGATCCTCCTGGCCGAGCGCCACGGCTTCTCCCACGATCTCGCCTGGGCCTGCGAGCTGGCGGCTCGCTTCTGGCTGTCCCAGCAGAGCGACGACCAGGCCCGGGCGTTGTGGGAGCGGGCCCGCTACGTGTACGCCCTCTGGGGTGCGCAGCGCAAGGTCGAGCTGCTCGACTCCGAGCTGCCCGACCGGGTGCGCGATGCCGGCGAACACGCCGGTACCTGGCGGGGCAGCCGGACCGGCTCGAGCAGCACCGACCTGCTCGATGTCACCAGCGTGATCCGCGCATCCCAGGCCCTCTCCGGAGAGATCCGCATCGACCGCCTGCTGCGGCAGCTCATGGAACTGGTGGTGCAGAACGCCGGGGCCCAGCGAGGTGCCCTGCTGATCGATGACGAGGAGCGGCTGCGGATCGAGGCCATGGGCCAGCTCGTCCCCCACGACGACGAACAACGACTCGAGGTCCGTTCCGGGGTCGGCACCCTCGCCGACCTCCCCGACGAGTTGCCGCGGGCCATCATCGGCTACGTCGCCCGGACCGGAGAGCCGGTCATCCTGGCCGACGCCGCCGTCGACCCGCGCTTCGCCCAGGATCCCTACGTCGCCCGGCACCGGCCCCACTCGGTCCTGTGCATGCCCGTGCTGCGGCACGGCGAGCGCATCGGCTTGTTGTACCTCGAAAACCGCGAGATCACCGGGGCGTTCACCGACGAGCAGCTCGGCACCCTGCGGCTGCTGGCCACCCAGTTTGCCATCTCCTTCGAAAACGCCCGCCTCTACCAGCAGATGGAGGACAAGGTCGAGCAACGGACGGCCGAGCTGGCCGCCAAGAACCGCGAGCTGGAGGCCACGCTGCACCGCCTGCGGACCACCCAGGACCAGCTCATCCACGCCGAGAAGATGGCGTCCCTGGGCCAGCTCACGGCGGGGGTGGCCCACGAGATCAACAACCCCCTGAACTTCGTCAACAACTTCGCGCTGCTCGGCAACGAGTTGGTCGAGGATCTGGCAGGCATCCTCGACGCCCCGGAGTCGTCCCGCGAGGAGGCCCGCAAGGTCCTCGCCGAGCTGCGCCGGGGGCTCGAGGCCATCCACGCCCAGGGGACCCGGGCCGCCGACATCGTCAGCAGCATGCTCCGGCATGCCCGGCGAAGTGGTGAGGAGCGCGAGCCCATCGACCTCAACCTCCTCGTGTCCAAGTACGTGGACCTCGCGCAGTTCGGGTTGCGCAACACCCTCAAGGACGTCCGGGTGGACGTCGAGCTGGATCTCGCCGATGACCTGCCCTCGCTGACGGCCAATCCCCAGGAGCTCGGCCGGGTCGTGGTCAACCTGCTCAACAACGCCCACGACGCCGTCGCGGCCCGGGCCGCGGACGCAGGCCCGGGGTATCGCGGCCGGATCGTGGTCCGGACGCGCCAGGTCGGAGACGGGGTGGAGTTCCGCATCACCGACAATGGGACGGGGGTCCCCGCAGAACTGCGGGACCGGATCTTCGAGCCGTTCTTCACCACCAAGGCCGGCGCCTCCGGCACCGGACTGGGCCTGTCCCTGAGCTGGGACATCGTCACCCAGGGCCACGGCGGAACCCTGGTGCTCGACAGCGATGTCGAGGAGGGCGCCGCATTCGTGGTCACCCTCCCCCTCGCCCCCCCTTCGTGATCGCCGACCCCGCCGTGGCCACCGGCCCCGTCGAAGCCACCGGCACCGCTCCGTCTCGCCCGGAGGTCTCCATGCGCACGCTCGACCGCCCCTTGCTGCTCTGGCCCGGCAACCGCCTGGCGGCCCGGGGATTCGTCGGACGCCAGCTCCACCCCGAGCGCGGGCGGCCCATCGAAGCCGTGGACCTCTCGGCCGGGCTCCCCCCCGGCTGGACCCCGGACCGGAAACTCGGCGGCACCTGGACGGTGCAGGAGGGCGCCCTCTGGGGCCGGGCCGACCCGCAGGCTCCCGCCGTCCTCTGGCGCCGGCAGGGCCTGCCCCGGAACTTCGCGATCACCTTCCGCGGCGCGGCGATGCCGACCCACGCCGAACCCATCGACTCGGCGGAGCGCCTGGGCGAGATCAACATCTTCTGGCACGGCACCGGCGACGCCATGGCCGAGGACTTCCAGGCCACGGTGGGCAGCATGGGCGGATGGTATGCCGGCTTCTGCGGCATCGAGTACCTGCGGGGCAGCGGCGGGATGCGCAGCGAGTGCACCGCCGTGTCGAGGGAGTTCGACCAGGCCGCCCAGCGGCCGTACACCGTCGTCGCCGGGCACTACGACGGCACCGACTTCTACTTCGTCGACGGGACGGCCGCGGCCCAGGTCACGCCGGGGTTCGACACCGCCGGGGGCGACCTCGTGGCCCTGGCCACCTTCGGGGACGCCGCCCACAGCTCGCTGGTTCGCTTCTGGGACATCCACCTCGTCGAGTTGACCGCGGACTGCGTCGACCCGATCGCCGCGGGCGACCTGGCCCTCGGGGGACGGTGGACCCGGTGGCCGGGACGCGATCCGGCCACGGATCCCCACGCCCGATGAGCCGGGCCGCACCGGGCCGGATCCGCCCCTGCACCGTCGCGGACGTGCCCGGGGTGGTGGACCTGTACAACCGCTGCTTCGCGGCGCGGATGACCCTCGATCGGTTCCGGTGGCAGTACCTCGACGCCCCGGGGGCCCGGCCCGACCTGTCGGTCGTCTACGAACGGGGCGGGAAGGTGCGGGGTTTCGTCGGCGCGGTCGTGCTGCCGTGGTGGATACGGGGCCGCCGGGTCGTGGCGGTGCGGATCCAGGACGTCTGCGTCGCCCCAGAAGAACGAGGGCGAGGCGTCTTCTCAGCGATGCTGCGGGCCCACTGCGCGCTCCCCGCGCCGGTCGACCTGCGCCTCGCCTTTCCCAACCCCCGCTCCCGGCCGGCCTTCCTGCGCAACGCACTGTTCCAGCCGCACCCGGACATCGGGGTGCTGCGGTGCGACGTGGAGACGATTCGCCGCGCCGCGGATGCCATTGCCCGGCCCTGCGCGGTCACCGTCGAGCGCCCGCCCCGGTTCACCGCCACCGACGGCGCCTTCCTCGAAGCACGGCGCCGCGACGTCGATGCCCACGGGGCCCGCGACACCCGGTGGCTGCACTGGCGGTTGGGCCCCGGCGCGCCCCACGACTACCTGGTCGCCCGCGCCCGGGTCGGCGATACCCTCGTCGGACTGGTGGTCGCCAAGTTCTACGCCGCGGGTCGGACCATCGATCTCGTCGAGTGCGCCACGGGGGATCGGCCCGACGTCGCGGCCACCCTGCTGGACGCCTGCGTCGATGCCCTGTCCCACACGCGGCCCGAAGCCCTGGAAACCTGGGCCGGCCGGGGGTATGGTGGAACGGCTCGGTTTCGACGGCTCGGTTTCGTCGACGACGAGCGGTCCACGGCGATGGTCACCCGGTGCAGCCCAGGAATCGGTCCTGGGCCGGCGCTGACGTGGCTCCTGTCGCCTGCCGACTCCGACGTCTACTGAATCGATCGCCCGGCCGACGCCCCCGCCCGACAACCGACCTCCTCTCTCTCGACCCTTGGACCAGGACGCCTCCGGTGAGCACGGCTCCGCTGAAGCTCCTCGTGGTCGATGACGAACCCCACGTGGAGCTGTTGTTCCGCCAGCGGTTCCGGCGGCGACTGCGCAAGGGCGACCTCGACCTGGCCTTCGCCCGGGACGGAGTGGAGGCGCTGGAGCGGCTGGAGGCCGACGACGACATCCGCATCGTCCTCAGCGACATCAACATGCCGCGCATGGACGGCCTGACGCTGTTGGATCGGGTGCGGGAGATGGACCGGGTCATCGAGCTGGTCATCATCTCGGCCTACGGCGACATGGCCAACATCCGCGCGGCGATGAACCGGGGGGCCTTCGACTTCCTGACCAAGCCCCTGGACTTCACCGACCTCGACGCCACCATCACCAAGACGCACCACCAGGTCCAACGCCTCATCGACGCGGCCCGGGCCCGCGAACAGGCCGCCCGGCTCGCCCGGCACAACGCCTTCATCCGCGAGACCTTCGGGCGCTACGTCTCCGACGACGTGGTCGACGAGCTGCTCGACCAGCCCGAGGGGCTGGTCCTGGGCGGGGCGAGGCGGACGGTGACGGTCCTCAGCTCGGACCTGCGCGGGTTCACCGCCCTGTCGGAGCAGATGCCGCCCGAGGAGGTCGTGGCGATCCTCAACGACTACTTCGAGGCGATGTTCCAGGTCATCCTCGCCCACAAGGGCACCATCAACGGCATCGTGGGGGACGGGCTGTTCGTGCTGTTCGGCGCCCCCATCGCCCGCCCCGACGACACCGAGCGGGCCATCGCCTGCGCCATCGACATGCAGCGGGCCCTGCAGACGCTGCGCCGACGGCCGGGGTTCCCCGTGCCGTCCCTGGAGATGGGCATCGGGATCAACCGGGGCCCCGCCGTGGTCGGAAACATCGGCTCCCGGCAGCGCAGCCACTACTCGGCCGTCGGCCGGGACGTGAACCTGGCCGCCCGGGTGGAGGGTTCGACGGTGGGGGGCCAGATCCTGGTCACGGAACAGGCGCTCGCCGGCGTGGACGTCCCGGTGGAGACCCGGAGCCGGTTCGAGCTGCGGCTCAAGGGGGTCGCCGACCCCATCGTCGTGGCCGAGGTCGTCGGCATCGGCGGCGCGCACGCCACGGCCTGGGTCCCGCCCTCCGACGCCGTGACGCCGCTCGATTCGGCCATCGCCGTGCGCTTCCGCCGCCTCGACGCCAAGGTCGCGGTGGGCCGCCAGCAGGACGGGCGCCTCACCGCGCTGTCGACGCGTCGGGCCCTGCTCGTCGCCGATCCCCCACCCGAGCCCCTGACCGACCTGCAGCTCGAGCT
>RFKJ01000767.1 GCA_003694325.1 Deltaproteobacteria bacterium | reverse complement strand
TCCTCCAGCCGGCCCGCGCGGGCCGGCTGGAGGAAGCCCCGAGCAGCCAGACGCCGGCCCGCAGGTCCCAGACCCGGGCCTCCTGCCGCAGCTCGGCGGCCCGCGATGCCAGGGCGATGCTGGCCAGGCTGTTGAGCACCAGCAGCGTGGGCAGCAGCCAGCGGGGGATGGGACGGCTCACAGCGCCCTCGGCAGGGCGCTGAGGGAGTTCCGCAACGAGCTGATGTGGCGGATGACCAGGTCCAACTCCCAGGCTTCCACGAAGCCGCTGTCGTCGACGTCGATGATGCTGAAGTCCAGGTGGTCGGCGGCGGCGTTCCGGAACTCGTCCGGGTCGAGTCGGCCGTCTCCGCTGTCGTCGAGGAGGGCCATGAAGTCGCGCCCCTGGTCGGTGGCCCGCGGCCGGGCGGTGAGCGCGTGGACGGCTACACCCAGCAGCAGCGCCGATGTCGCGAGGAGGGCCGGTTCGATGAGCGAGCGCCGCATCATCCAAGCATGTTATCCCGACCCGGGAGGTGCAGCGGTGGCGGCGTCCCGGCGCATCGACATCACCGCGCTGCTGATGGTCGGCAGCCTGCTGATGCTGGCGGTGCAGGTGACGCTGCTCGGGGTGCTGCTGGCCTACCCGGATCCGCCCTTCGACGCGCTGCCCGGGCAGCAGCGCACCGACAGCCGGGCCCGATGAGCCGCAGGCGGCGTGGAGAGCGCCTCGCGCGGATCGCGATCCTGCTGTGGCTGCCGGTGGCGGGGGGGCTGCTGTGGCTGGGGTTGCGGCCGCCGCAGGGGGGCGCAACCGGTGTGGTGGCGAAGGTCCGCGGCGACGACGGGCGGCAGGTCATCACCGTGAATGCGGCCGATGCCGGGATCATCAGCCGGGTGATGCGCGACAACCTGGCCGGGCTGCGGGCCATCGAGCAGGCGCTGGCCGAGGGCGACATGGCGGCGGTGTCGCGGGCGGCCGAGACCTGGGCGGCCACCCCGGGTCCGGCGCGGCAGAGTGTCACGCTGGAGCAGCAGCTCCCGCGCCAGTGGCGGTCGATGGGATTCTCGCTGCACGAGACCCTGCGCCAGCTCGCCGACGACGCCCGGCGCCCCGACGTCCAGGCCGAGACGGTGGCCGCCCACCTCGCCGACGCGGTGGGGGCGTGCATCGCCTGCCACGAAACCTACCGGCTGGTGGTGGCGCCCGGGGAATCCGGGCCGCGTCCTCCCTGAGCGATGCGCTCGGCGTAGACGTCGAGCACCGTGTCGGCGACGTGGCGGGCCAGGACCTCGGCGCCTTCGTCGGTGTAGTGCGAGAAGCTGTTGGGGAAGCGGGGCTCGAAGAAGTAGCCGTCGGGGTTGTCGTCGAAGACGTGCTCGTTGTCGATGAAGATCACGCCGTCCTTCTCGGGGGCGTACTTGTGCAGCAGCTCCAGGCTGAAGGAGGGGTACTGCATCACCGCCAGGTCGATACCCTCCCGCTCGGCGATGGCGTACAGCTCGCGGTAGCTGGCGGCGACGCTCGGGATCCGGGCGACCGCCTCGTCGAACAGCTCCGGGATCCGCGCGTCGTCTCCGTGGATGCGGAACAGCTTGGCCAGCTCGAAGTACTCGGCCATCCGCTGGCGGCGCTGGAGCAGCTCGCGGCGCAGCCGCTCCTCGTCGTCGCGGCGTCCCTGCTGCCGGTAGACCTGGGAGAGCATCCACATGGTCGCGTGGGCGCCGGGGCGGAGCTGGAGGGCCTCGGTCAGGTGGATCTCGGCGTTGTGGAGATCGCCGAGCTGGAGGTAGGACTCACCCAGGGCCAGCGCCCGCATGAGCCGGACCCGCGGGAAGAAGTCGGAGCTCATGGCGTCGAGCCGGTCCGACGGACGGATGAGGCGCAGGATCTCGATCGCCCCGGCGTAGTCCCCCCGTTCCATGGCGATGCGGGCCAGGCCGAGCTGGATGTAGCCGCTGACCAGCGGGGGGTATCGGAACTGCATGCGGTGGGCGTCGGCTTCCTCCAGCACGGCCTGGGCCTCGTCGAGCCTCCCCTCGTCGACCAGCACTTCAGCGAGGCTGACCCGGTACATCCCCTCGGCGGGGTCGCGGGCGATGGCCTGTCGCATGAGCTGCTCGGCCTCCTCGGCCCGCGAGCCGGTGACCAGCACCCGCGCGAGCAGGTTGTAGCCGACACCATACCGGTCGATGGTCCGGCGCAGGAAGTCCGCCGCCTGGTTGTGGCGATCGATGAACCACAGGTAGGTGGCGACCTGCAGGTCGCCCGTCGCCTCCAGCTCGGCGTCGGGCCCGATCATGCGGGTCTCCTTGATGAACTTGGAGAGCTGGTTGTAGCTGGGCTTGAGTTCTTCGGGGAGGTCGTCGGCGGACCGGACGTCGAGCACGTAGGCGTGCCGCCGCAGGGAGATGGCCTCCCGGGCCCAGGACAAGAGCTGCACGGTCCGCAGGGACCGGATTGCGTCTGGCAGCCACTCCAGCCCCGGGAGCTGCTGATCGGCGGTGTCCTTGATCCCCATCATGGCGATGATCATGTGCGGATCGTAGGTGTCGATGCTCGGCTGGAGGGTGGCCAGGATGGTGGCGGTGGTGCCGCCCATCATCCCGTTGTTGATCACCCGGAAGTGGACCGCGTCCTGGCGCTCGTTGAGGATCCGTTCGAGGTGGACCGGGTAGGAGGTGTGGGGGACGAGCATCCGGCCGGTCTCGTCGCCGGCCACGGCGGTGGTGGACTCGCCGATGCAGAGGATCCGGATCTCGTCGGCGCCGCCCATCACCTCGGCCCGGTTGGCCCGCGCCTGGATGACGACGAAGCCCTTGTAGGCCAGGGACAGCAGCAGCTCCATGGCCACCAGCGCGACGATGGCGCCGAGCAGCGCGGACAGCAGCTTGCGCAGGCGACGCTTCATGAGACCTCTGCAATGGAGCTTGATGGTCCATCATCGCCCACCAGGCCGTCACTTGCACCCCGGGTGGGGATTTCCGGTGGCACCGCGGCCGGGCGCGGCCGCCAGAGCGCGGCGGCCACGCCATAGGCGCCGACCGCGGAGGTGGCAAAGGCGGGCACGCCCAGGGGCAGCGCCACCAGGTACAGCAGGACGTAGCCGAGCAGGGCGCCGATGGCGTCGGCGAGGAGGACCAGGCCGGTGTGGCGTGGGCTCATGGCCGACAGGCCGAGGGGAAACAGCGTGCCCATGGCCAGGCCCCCCGGGGCGAGGAGAAGGGCCGCGGCAAGTTCGCGGCGCAACAGCGAGGGCTCTTCGAAGGGGACGGCGCGCGTCAGGGCGAAGTGCGCCGCGAACACGGCCACGAACGCGGCGATGCGGACCCATGGGTGAAGGCGGGCGATGGGGAGACGGGAAGCCAGGGCGCTGCCGGCGCCGCCCCAGGCGATGAGCCAGACGAGGACCCGTACGACGGTCAGCACATCGTCCTGCCAGAAGGACCGCCACATCGTGCAGGTCGCCACGGCGAACGTGGCCTGGGCGACGCCGATGGTCAGGAAGTAGGGCACCGGATTCCACCGTCGGGCGAGGCTCCTCCGCGCCCGGCCGGCGAGGGCTGAAGCGACGACGACACAGGCCACGCCGATGGCCACCGCGGTACCCAGGAGGCTCCGCTTGTCTTTGGGCTTCATCGTCGTCCATGCGGCAAAGGGCCGGGCGTCGGTCAGGCGGATCTCGTGGATCGACGATGCCTCGCTATCGGGTCTCCAGAGCCCGTGGCTCGCCAGGGCGGAACGCCCGATCTCGCTCATGGTCTCGCGGCTGCGACTGCCCACCACGACGATCCTGCCGTCCTCGCCGGTGTTGAAGGCGGTCGCATGGAGCCCCAGGGACGACAGGCTCTGGCGGGCCTGCAGCGGGAGGTACTCCATCCCCTCCTTCGGCTTGAGCTGGGCGAATCCCAGCGAGATCCAGCCGTCGTCGGCGAGGTGATCGACAGCGGTGCGGATCGACTCGAAGGTGTAGAGGTAGTACGGCGACGAGGCGGGCAGGAGCGAGTGCGCCGGCTGGTATTTTGCCGACTCGAAGACGATGGCGTCGAAGGGGCGGGTCTGCCGTTCGAGGTAGTTCCGACCATCGCCGGCGACGGTCTGCACCTTCAGGAAGATGCCGCCGTTGTCTTCGGGGGCGACCTCGGTGAAGTAGCGGACCACCGCAGGCTCCCGCTCGATGGCCACGATGTCCTCGCTGGGGTGGGCAAGCGCCTGCAGGGAACCGCCGCCGCCGACGCCGATGATCGCCACCCGCTCGCCGGGGTGGATCAGTTCGTACAGTTCGTGGTGAGGTCCGTGTCCTCCGCGGCGCACGGGTGTCCGCAGTCCCCACTGGGGCTGGTACAACTACCAGCCCCGCAGCGACAGGCTGTCTCCATCGTCGAGTGCGAACAGCTCGAATTGGCCGAGTCGACTCCATGCCCGGTGCCGAAGGGGGAGCGCACCGGCGGTGATGGTGTCGGCGGTGATGGCGTCGACCGGCGCGGGCGAAACCTCGTCCACCCGGTGACCGGCGAACACCCTCTGCAGCACCGAGATGTCCCGGAGATCGTCGATGCCCGGGTCCAGGTCGAGCATGGGAGCGAGCGCGCATCCTCCGAGGAGGGCGGCCAGTGACAGCCGCGTGGGCAACAGCAGCGACAGCGCCAGCACGAGATGCAGTGCGTTGACCCCCACGACGGGGACGGCCAGATCCTGGAGCAGGTAGCCGGCCACGAGCCCGACCTGGTGGGTTGCCCAGAGTGCGCCGGTCCGGTGGCCACCCGCCATGCGGGCGACTCGCACGAGTCGGGCCAGCGCCACCCCGGCGCAGAGGAACCAGCCGCCCAGGACCAGGAAGTGGGCGGCGGCCGCGACGAGCTGAGCGGTGGGGTCCAGGGACAGGAAGTTCAACCGCAGGGTGACGGCCAGGAACAGCAGCAGGAAGGCGCCGCTTGCCCGCAGCGGTGGACCGGGATCATCGCTGCGCAGGACGATGCGATCCAGGGCGGCGCCAAAGCCGAGCATCGCCACCGCCACCGGGTACAGCAGCAGGACCAGCGACTTGACGAGGCTGCCCTGGCTGCTCAGGGTGACGCCGATCTCGAGGGCGACGGTGACGTGGGCGATCGCCAACACGAGGCCGAGGTGGAACAGCGCGACGCCTGCCCGGCGGAGGTCGGGGTGTACCGGCGCCATTCGGCCCGATGCCATGCCTGCCTCCTCACCCGGCGACGGAAGCACGGACCATCGGGGGTCCCTCAGCCGGCGTTGCGGGGCCGCATCTCGGAAGGCAGAGGGCGGCGACGGTGTAGGCCAGCACCGCGCTGGCGGCGAAGGCCGGCAGCCCGAAGGGAAGGGCCACGAGGTACAGCACGACGTAGCCGGCCAGGGCGCCCACCGCGTCGGCAAGCAGCACCCGCCCGACCTCGCGTCTCCGGGCGGCCGCGATCCCGAGGGGGAACCACACCCCCATGAGGATCCCGCCCGGCGCCAGCAGCAGCGGGGCGATCAGCTCCCGTGCCAGGAGCGACGGTTGAGCGAAGGGGATCCAGCGGGTCGCCAGGAAGTGCAGCGACAGGACCGCCACGGTGCCGAGCACCCGGGCCGCCACCGGCAGGCGGCGCAGCGGGATGCGGGGTGAAAGGGCGCTGCCCACCGCGCCGAACACGATGAGCCAGGTCAGCACCCGGACCACGGTCAGGACCTCGTCCTGCCAGTAGGAACGCCACAGGAAGCAGGTGGCCACCGCGAACACGGACTGGGCCAGGCCGATGGACAGGAAATAGGGGACCGGGTTCCAGCCGCGGGCGAGCGCCCGGCGCCGGGTGAGCCACATCCCCCAGCCCACGCACACCACCCCCACGGCGCCGACCGCGCCCAGGAGGCGGTTGCGGTCCGCGTCAGCCATGGTGGCCCAGGCTCCAAACGGCGTCATGTCGGTCAGGCGATAGGTGTGGGCCGGCGCCCCGACGCTGGCCGGCTGCCACGCCTCCTGCTGTCCGAACGGCGAGGCCAGGAATCGCTCCATGCAGCGATCGCTGCGGCATCCGATGATGTGGATGTGGGCGTTCTCCCCGCTGGTCCAGACCTGGACCCGCGCGCCGGCCTCGCGCATGGCGGCCATGACCTGCAGCGCCAGGTACTCCGAGCGGGCTCGGGGGTAGACCTCGGTGAACCCCACCGCCAGCCATCCGTCGGGCGTGAGCCGGGCGAGCGCGCCGGCGATCGACTCGCGGGTGTAGAGGTAGTACGGCGCGCTGGCCGGAAGCAGGGAATGGGCGGGCTGGTAGCGGGCCGACTCGAAGACGATGGCGTCGAAGGGCTCGACCTGGCGCTCCAGCACCTGTCGGGCATCCCCGGTGATGACGGTGAGCTTCTGGAACACCTCGCGGTTGTCGGCCGGTGCCACCTCGGTGAAATAGTGCACCACCTGTGGATCACGCTCGATGGCGAGGTACCGCGGCGACAGGTGGGGCACCACCTGCAGCCCCCGTCCCCCGCCGACGCCGACGAAGGCCACCCGCCCGTCCGGCGGCAGCATGGCGTACAACCGGGCCCGGACATTCTGCAGTTCGCTGGACAGGTTCCGCCGTTTCCGCGAGCCGAGAACCAGGTTCCACTGCGGCCGGTAGTTGTACCAACCGCCGATCTGCATCCGCTCGCCGTGGCCGGCCTCCACCAGCTCGAGATGTCCCAGCCGGCTCCAGCCCCGGTAGCGGAAGCGGATGTGGTCCTCGTCGGTCACCTGCTGCATGACGCGATCGCCTCGCATCTTGCGGTCGTGGATTGTGATGGCCGAGAGCTCCCGCAGGTCGTCGATGCGCCGGTCGAGGTCGAGGGCGGGGGCCAGCAGGCAGCCGGCGAGGAGTACCGGCAGCCCCATCCGGGCCGGAACCAGCAGGGACAGTCCCATCACCAGATGGAGGGCGTTGGCGCCCACCCGGGGGATCAGGGCCTCCTGCAGGAGGTAGCCGACCACCAGGCCCACCTGGTGGATGGCCCAGAGGCGGCCGGTCGAGGTGGCGCCCGCCTCCCGCGCCGTGCGCACCAGCCGGGCCAGGGCCACGCCGGCGCAGATGAACCACGCGCCGAGGATGGCGACGTGGCTGACCGCGGCGGCGACCTGGTCGGTCGCCTCGCTCGACAGGAAGTTGATCCGCAGGGCCACGAACAGGAACAGCACCAGCAACACGCCGCTGGCCCGCATCGGGGGCTGCGGATCGTCGCTGCGGAGGACGATCCGGTCGAGGGCGGCACCGACCCCCAGCAGGGCCACCGCCACCGGGTACAGCAGCAGCACCAGCGACTTCACCAGCGAGCCGTGGCGCGACAGGGTCACCCCGATCTCCAGCGACACCGTCACGTGGGCGATGGCGAGCGCCAGCCCGAGCTGGAACAGGGCTGCTCCGGCCGTGCGCATGGCGCGTCGCGGGTCAGGGGGTGTCGGCATCGATCGGGACGGTGCGGCGGATCGTCTTGGGGAGGGAGGCCTCCCAGTCCAGCAGGATCGCCTTCAGGGAAGCAAACGCCTCGGGTCGCTCGGCGCTGATCTCGTGTTGCTCGGTGGGGTCGGCGACGATGTCGTAGAGCTCCCACTCCGGTCGGTGCAGCTCCTCGCCGGTCAGCCAGGACCACCAGCTCACCTGCGCCTCGATCTCGCGGGCCTTGCGGTGGATGAGCTTGTACCGCGCGGTGCGCAGGCCGGTGTCCCCGTAGACCTCGCGGTCCAGCAGCGCCTCCACCCGGGCGACGAATTCCGGCGGCATCCCGCCCTTGTGGCGGAAGATGTCCTCCCACAGCGGGATCCGCTCGAAGAAGGCCACCCGCTCGGGATCGCCGCGGCCCGACCGGAGGGCGTCGACGACGCTCCGGCCGTCGGTGTCCGGCAGTGGCGGCAGGCCGAGCAGGTCGAGGAGGGTGGGCGACAGGTCCACCCCCTCGATGGGCTCAGCGATCCGGATCCCCTCCGCGGCGTGGCGGGGGTTGAGCACGATGAGGGTGCTGCGCACCTCGGTGTCGTAGATGTCGTAGTGCCCGAAGTAGCCGTGTTCGCCGAGGTCCTCCCCGTGCACCCCGTGGAGCAGGATCAGGGTGTCCTGGAGGCGCTCGGGGGGGAGGCTGGCCAGCAGCTCCCCGATGAACCGGTCCACCGTCCAGAGGCCGAAGTCATAGCGGGCATTGATGAAGGCGGCGTCGGCGTCGGTCAGCGGGGTGCGCTGGCCGGTCTTCTCGTCGTAGAGCACCCCCTTGTAGATGCGGGAGAGCAGGTCGAAGTTCAGGGAGGGCTGGTCCTTGAGGATCCCGTCGTACCCCGGTGGATCGAACATCCCCCGCAGCGCGGGGTCACCCCGCTGGCCGTAGGGCCAGTGCAGGGTGCCGAGGATCAGCCACAGGAAGAACCGATCGTCGCCGTGTCGTTGCAGCCAGGGGATGGCGTCGGTGGGCAGGTTCCGGTTGCCGGTGAAGATGAAGCGATCGAAGCCCCGCCCGAAGCTGAGCCCGGGGTTGAGCCCCTTGCGGGTGAACCGGCGGTTGACCGATTCGGCCCCGGACATGTCGGTCATCACCTCGAAGGACGAGCCCATGGCCACCGTGTTGTAGCCGGCGGCCTTCATCGACTCCGGGAAGTAGGGGATCTCCGGGCCGAGCAGCGAGGCGAAGGACACGAACCCGCTGCTGCTGGGGTACCGCCCGGTGAACAGGCTCATCTGGCTGACGGGGGTCTGGTAGGCGTGGACGATGAAATTGTCGAACATCACGCCGTGGCGGGCCATCTCGCAGATGTTGGGGGTGGTGGCCCGGTCGTAGCCCCAGCACGGCATGTGGTCCGGGCGGAAGATGTCCAGCGAGATCATCAGGACGTTGCAGCCGGCGCACAGCGGGTCGTCGTCGGCCCCCGGCGCGAGGCGCCGATCCCAGGCGACCGGCGTGGGGGTCTCGAGGGCGACGCGCTGCACCCGGTGGTCGATGTCGACCTCCACCGGCTGCCGGCCGCGCTCCCACAACAGCCAGCCCACGCCGGCCAGCGCGGCCAGGTTGAGCCCGAGCAGCGCGATGATCCATGGCTGCAGCGCCCGCCGGCTCCGGGTCCTCATGGTCGGTCCTCCGTGCGGGAGAACGATGCCACGACCTCGGGTCCCCGGTCCTCGTCGTCATCGAGACGGGCGAAGTACTCGACCTGGAACAGGCGACGGGTGGCGGGGTCGTAGAAGATGCCCACCGTGGCATGGTAGCGGAGCAGGTCCTCGCTGCACCCGCCGAAGGCGAGGCGGTCGTTGGCATACAGCCCGATGACGGCCTCGGCCCAGGGGCCGCGGGGCAGCGACCGGGGCTTGTATTCGTCGGGGCAGCGCAGGGTGTTGGAGAGCTGGCCCGGGTAGGGCGCCTGGCGGTCGCCGAACAGGTTGTCGATGACGGCCAGCACCTCGGCCACCCGGGTGGGGGCGTCGGCGGGGTCCAGGTCGGTGGTGATGGCGATGCGCAGGCGGTCCGAGCCGCTGCGCGCCAGGATGGTCGTGTGTCCGGGCAGCTCGGTGATGCTGTCGACCTGGGCTGCCAGGTCGAGCTGGACGCCGTACTCGGCCAGGACCCGCTGCAAGGGGTCGGCGTCCTCGGGCGTCGGGTTCCGGTCCAGGAGCAGGGCGCCCAGCACCGCGAGGATCAGGACCAGCGACAGGACGAGGCCGCCCAACAGGCGCTTCTGCACGCGGCCTCCGGGGGCTCAGTCGACCTGGACCCGCAGGCGCCAGCGCCCGTCGGGGAGCTGCTCCTGGGACAGGATCTCGTGGCCCTCGTCCTCGATGGACTCGGGGACCAGGCTGATGGGTTCGCCGTCGTCGATGATCAGCTCCAGCACCTCCCCGCTGTCCATGCGGGCCAGCAGCATCAGCGTGCGAGCCGCGTTCTGGGGGCAGGGAACGCCCGTCAGGTCCAGGGTCTCGTCGGGTGGGTTCATCGGTCGTTGCGCTCCACCAGGAATTGGTTCATCACCAGGCAGTCCATGCCGCTGTCGTTGAAGCAGGCCAGGGCCTCGTCGGGGGTGTTGACGATGGGCTCCTTCTTGTTGAAGGAGGTGTTGAGCACCATCGGCATCCCGGTCTGGCGGTAGTACTCGGCGATGAGGTCGTAGTAGATCCCGTTGTGCTCGGGAGTCACCGTCTGGATGCGTGAGGTGTGGTTGACGTGGGTCACCGCCGGGATGCTGCCGAGCTTGTCGGGGCGGATCCGGGCCACCAGCAGCATGAACGGGCTGTCGCCGTCGAACTCGAAGTAGTCGCCCACGCGCTCCCGGAGGACGCTGGCGCCGAAGGGGCGGAAGGGCTCCCGGTGCTTGACCACGCGGTTGAGGTGGTCCTTCATGTCGGGGTTGGCCGGGTTGGCCAGGATGCTGCGGTTGCCCAGCGCGCGGGGGCCGAACTCCGAGCGACCCTGGAACCAGCCGACGACCTGGTTGTCGGCGATGCGGCGGGCCGTCTCGGCCAGCAACTCGTCACGCTCGAGTCGGCGATAGCGTGCCCCGGAGTTGCGCAGCAGCACCTCGATGGCGCGATCCTTGTACTCCGGGCCGAGGGCCGCGCTGTGCATCACCGGGCCGCGCGGGCGACCGCTGAGGGCGTGGTAGACGTAGCTGGCTGCCCCCAGCGCCGCCCCGGCGTCGCCGGCCGCGGGCTGGATGAACAGGTCGTCGAACGGCCCCTCCTCGCGGATCCGACTGTTGGCGGTGACGTTGAGGCTGACCCCGCCGGCCAGGCACAGCTTGTTCAGGCCGGTCTGCTCGTGCACGTGCCGGGCCATGGTCAGGACGATCTCCTCGGTCATCCGCTGCAGGCTCGCGGCGATGGCGTAGTGGCGGTCGGTGAAGTCGGGCCCGGGCGGCCGCGGCGGCCCGAACAGCTCCTCGAACCGCTTGTTGTGCATCGTCTCGCCCTTGTTGAACGAGAAGTAGCGGGTGTCGAGGCGGAAGCTGCCGTCGGGCCTGAGATCGATGATCTGCCGGAACTTGTCGAGGTAGTCGGGCTCGCCGAACTCGGCCAGGGCCATCACCTTGCCCTCGCCGGTGAACACCCGGAACCCCAGGAATGCCGTGAAGATCGAGTAGAGCAAGCCCAGGGAGTGGGGATAGTGCATCTCCTGGCGGATGTCGATGCGGGTGCCGTGCCCCGAGCCCCAGGTGGCGCAGGCGTACTCCCCGACCCCGTCCACCGTCATGATCGCGGCCTCCTCGAAGGGGGAGACCAGGAACGCGCTGGCGGCGTGTGACAGGTGGTGCTTGATGTAGCGGACCGGCTTCTTGAAGCTCAGCTCGTCTTCCACGGCGAAGGACACCGCGAGCCGGTCCTTCAACCACAGCGGCATGGTGTCGAGGAAGTTGCGGAAGGTGAACGGCCAGCCGATGAGGTGGCTGATGATGGTCCGCTCGAACTTGAGGTACATCTTCTCGTAGAAGGCGACCTCATCGACGTCGTAGATCGTGACCCCGGCCTGCTGCAGGCAGAAGTTGATCGCCTGGATCGGGAAGGCCGGCGAGTACTTCTCGCGGTCGAAGCGCTCCTCCTGGGCCGCGGCGACGATCTCGCCGTCGCGGATGATGGCGGCGCTTCCGTCGTGGTAGTAGCACGAGATCCCGAGGACGATCACCGCGCCCTCCCCCACCCGCCCCGGCGAGCGTCAGTACTGCCGCAGCATGTCGTCGGGGTCGGGGTTGTATCCCTTGGCGTCGATCCAGTAGCTGTCTGCGTCATCGGGAGGGTCGAGGAGCTTGAGGTAGCGGCGGAACAGCAGGGTCGCCAGGACCCGGGTCAGGCCGACGCCAAGGTAGTACAGGAGGAACAGCAGGGTGGTCAGGACGACGTTCTGCAGCCCGTGACCGAACTTCCGGGAGACGGTCTGGAGCCGGTCGACGGCGCGCTGGGCGGGTGCGGGGAGGTCCATCAGGCGAGCGATTCGCTCGGGGTGCCGAGCTTGGAGTAGATGTCGTCGAGGATTGCCGGGTCGAAATCGGTCTCCAGCAGCGCGAGCGCCTCCTCGCGGGTGATGAGGCCCATGCGGATCAGGTTGGCCATCTCGATGTGGTAGACCGAGTAGCCGTAGTCCCGGATGGCCCGCTTCGTGGCGAGGAAGTTCAGGTCGCAGTTGGTGGACTTCTTGGGGTAGCTGCGGGCGGGGTAGTCCCAGCCCAGCTTCTCCTTGATGATCGGGACGTACTCCTCGGGGCCGCCCGGCACGAACCAGTGTGGCGACAGCACGATCGCCTTGCTCTTGTACTTCTTCTTGGCGATCTTGAGGACCTCGTCCATGTTGCGAGGGAAGTCCTTGTACTTGGGGTCGGTGCGCACGTGCTTGTCCATGAACTCGCGCGTCGCCTGGGACATCGCGCGGAACTCGTCGGGGTTCTGGTCGCAGGCGCACTTGCTCAGCACCGACCGGGACCCCCCGGTGGTCTGGCCCTTGGTCCATCCCGACACGATGATCGGCACGTCGAACATGGCGGCGATCTCGTAGGTCTTGAGCATGTACCACAGTGAACAGACCGGGCAGATGACCACCTTGGACTTCGTCTGGACGATCTTCCGGAACATGTCCTTCATGAAGGGCGTGTGGAAGTAGATCCAGTCCACGCCGAGCTTCTTGACGGTGCGCCGCGCGCTCTCGAGGTGCTCGTCGGGGACGAAGCCGTGGTTGAAGGTGAACACCAGGGGGTTGAGCTTGTAGCGCTCCTTGACGTAGTACAGGGCCGCGGTGCTGTCCTTGCCGCCGCTGAGCATGCACAGGCAGTCGTACTCGTGCTTGCCGCGGTGCTTGTCGAGGATCTTGAGGAAGTCGGTCTCGAGCAACCCCCGCTCATCCTTGGGGGCGGTAGCCACCTCGCGGTCGTAGTTGTGGCAGATGTTGCAGATGCCTTCGGCATCCAGCCAGATGTCGGGGGGCGCGTGGGGCAGGACGCAGCGGCGACACAGGGTGCCGACCGGGATGGATTCGGCCGAGGCGGGCATGGTCATCGGATGGCCTCCAGGCCGAGGTCCAGCTCGGAGAGGATGTTGGCGAGCAGGGTCTCGTCGAAGTTCATGTCGAGGTGCTGGAGGGCCTCCTCCCGCGAGAGCTGGCCCTCCCGCACCAGCTTGCTCATCTCGACGTGGTAGTGGGTGTAGCCGTAGTCGCGCATCGAGTTGTGGACGCTGACGAAGTTGAGCAGGCAGTTGGTGGACTTGCGGGGGTAGCTCTGCCGGGTGTACTCCCAGCCCAGCTCCTTGCGGATGATCTCGACGTATTCGTCGGCGCTGTATGGCAGGAACCAGTGGGGCGACAGCACCATCGCCTTGTGCCGCTTCCTGGCGCGCTTGAGCATCTGCTCCATGGTGCGGGGGAAGTCCTTGTACTTGGGCATGTCATCGAGCTGCGTGTCCAGGAATTCCTGGGTGGCCGCAGCCATGGCCTTGTACTCGGCCTGGTGGACGTTGCAGCCGCAGTTGCTCATCACCTCCTGCTTCTTGGACTGCCCCTTGGTCCAGCCGGCGATGATGATCGGCGCGTCGAACCGCTTGGCCATCTTGTAGGCGAGGTCCATGTACCAGATGGAGCAGGGGTGGCAGATGACCGCCCGCGAGCCGGTCTCGATCATCCGCTTGAACATGTCCTTCATGTAGTCGGTCTTGAAGAACACGTAGTCGACGCCGAGCCGGTCCACGGCGCGCCGGACGTTGGCCAGGCTGTCGCGCTGTTCGAAGCCGTGATCGAAGGTGAACGCCAGCGGGTTGCACTTGTAGCGCTCCTTCATGAAGTAGAGCGCCGCCGTGCTGTCCTTGCCGCCGCTGCACATCACCAGGCAGTCGTAGCGGTGCTTGCCCCGCTTCTTGTCCAGGATGCGGATGAAGTCGGATTCCAGGTAGAGGGGCTTGCGTTCCTCGGCGGCGTGGGCCGCGCAGATGTTGCAGACTCCGTCGGGCCCCAGCACGATGTGGGGGGGGATCTCGGGCAGGACGCAGCGGCTGCAGATCCTGGGCTCGGCGCGATTCATGGGCTCCTCGGGACTGGAGGTGGGGGACGGGTCCTGCCTGGTCGGGCTATCCCCCGGACGGCTCCTGTCAGGGGCCGGGGCTCAGACTCCGGCGTAGATGAAGGTGATGATCACGGTCGGGCCGACGTAGTAGACCAGCACGGTCAGGCAGACCAGCGCGATGAGCAGCGGGGAGAGGAACCACAGCTTGTGATCGCGGACGAGGCGGAGCATCTCCCCCATCATCCGGAACATGAAGAGGAACTTCTTCATGGGCGCTCCCGGTCCGGGTTGCGGTCGGCGAGGGTCTCGCCCGACTCGAGGATGTCGACGAGGGCATCGACCAGGGCGTCGAGGTCCTCGGGCCGGGTGAACCGGCCCAGGGAGACCCGCAGCGCCTCGTCGGCCTGCCGGTCGTCCAGGCCCATGGCCAGCAGGACGTGGCTGGGCGTGAGCTTCGTGCTGTGGCAGGCCGAGCTGGACGAGACCTGGATGCCCCGGCGATCCAGGGCCATGAACAGCTTCTTGCCGGAGTGGCCGGGGACCGCGAGGTTGACGATGTTGCAGACCGCACCGGTGGGCGGGCTGTGGATCCGGAGGTCGGGGATGCGGGTCGACAGGCGCGTCACCAGGAGGTCGCGGAGGGCGCCGATCCGGTCGACCTCGTCGGCCGTGTACCGGACGACCGCCTCGCCGAAGCCGGCGATCCCGGCGACGTTGAGGGTCCCGCTCCGGCGGCCGGACTCGTGTCCGCCACCGTGCAGCAGCGGGGTCAGCTCCACGCCCGGCCGCTGGTAGAGGGCGCCGACCCCCTTGGGGCCGTGGACCTTGTGGGCGTTGATGGTCAACAGGTCGACCGGCAGGGTCGACAGGTCGAGCGTTTCCTTGAGGAAACCCTGACAGGCGTCGGAGTGGAACAGCACGCCCCGGTCCCGGCAGACCGCGCCCAGCTCGGCCAGGGGCTGGATGGTCCCCACCTCGTTGTTGACGTGCATCACCGAGACCAGGACCGTGTCGTCGTCCAGCGCTGCCGCCAGCGTGTCGGCGGACACCCGGCCCTGGCGGTCCACCGGCAGCCGGGTGACCCGCGCCTGGCCGGACCGCTCCAGCCAGGCCGCCACGTCGAGGATGCTGGGGTGCTCGATGGCGGACACCACCACGTGGGGCGGGCGGGACGGAGCGCCGCGGCGCGCCGTCGCGGACCAGACGACCCCCTTGAGCACCATGTTGTTGGCTTCGGTGGCGCACCCGGTGAAGGTCAGGGTCTCCGGGGGGCAGCCGAGCCGCTCGGCGATCCGGGCCCGGGCCAGCTCCACCTCTCGGGCGGCGCGCAAGCCGTCCCGGTGGACCGACGCCGGGTTTGCGCCCTGGTGGAGCTGGACCTCGTGCATCCGGGCGGCGACCTCGGGGTCGACGGGGGTGCTGGCGGCGTTGTCCAGGTAGATCCGGGGGCGCCGGGCACGGCCCACCCGTCCGCGGGCGCCGGGTCGGGCCGCGGGGCCGGTGGCATCGGCGTGGTGGAGGTCTGCAGGCATCGAGGGCGGTGACCGCACGGCGGGAGGGAGGGATCAGTCTACCCGCCCGGAGGCCCTGGCGGGTGCGTCGTCGGGGGCCCGACCGCGGGCGCGGCCCTCGGG
>RFKJ01000766.1 GCA_003694325.1 Deltaproteobacteria bacterium | reverse complement strand
GGTCTCCATGGCCAACCACGGCCGCCCCCTCTGGACCGAGTTGATGACGACCGACCCGGATGCCGCCCAGGCCTTCTACGCCGAGGTCATCGGCTGGAAGCCGACCCCCTGGGGCGACGGCTCGATGCACTACGTGGTCTTCCTGCTGGGAGATGCACCCGTCGCCGGGCTCATGGAGCTGCCCGCCGAAGCCGCGGCCGGCGGCACCCCGCCCCACTGGCTCGGCTACATCGGCACCGACGACGTCGGCGCCACGGCACGCCGCTGCGTCGAGCTCGGCGGCACGGCGCTGCGGGATCCCTTCACCGTCCCCGGCGTCGGGGAGATGGCCGTGCTCCGGGACCCCCAGGGCGCCGTCTTCGCGGTGTTCCGGCCCGAGCCCATGACGGAGGGCGACGACGACGTCGAGCCGGCCCCGGAGCCCGGCCGGTTCTCCTGGGACGAGCTGGCCACCCGCGACTGGGAGGCGGCCCGCGCCTTCTACCAGGCCCTGTTCGGGTGGACGGAGGCCAGCGCCATGGACATGGGTCCCATGGGGACCTACTGGATGTGGAACGCCCAGGGCCGGACCCGGGGCGGCATGTTCAACCAGCCCGCCGACATGCCCGCGCCGCCACACTGGCTGCACTACATTGAGGTCGCCGACGTCGACGCTGCCGCCGCCCGGGTCCAGGAGCTGGGCGGCAGGCTGCTGAACGGACCGATGGACGTGCCCGGCGGCGACCGGGTCGCCCGGTGCATGGACCCGCAGGGCGCCGTCTTCGGAATGCACAGCCGCGGCCACGGGTGAGCCGAGGCGCCGCCGCCCCGCCGACCGCCGCGCCGACTCCGCCTGGGGCGACCTGGCGCAGCCTGGTGCGGCTGGGCCGGGACCTGCGCGCGTCGGGCTACACCGAGGGTCCGGTGGTTCGGGCGCTCGGGCTGCTGGAGTGGCGCAGCCATGACCTCGACCGGGAGTGGTGGCTGCGACGCAACCGGGCGGGGGGGCGACTGGGCGCGCTGGTCGACCTGTTCATCCGGGGGGCCGCCCTGCCGGCGCGCCGGGCCGCCCGCGTGCTGCCCCGCTCGGCCTGGGATGCCGGCGTGCTGGTGGAACGGCGTGGGGACGTGTGGGTGGACGGCATCGTGCTGCCGCTGGGCCGGGACCTGGTGTGGACGGACCGCGCCGACCGCAGCTTCCGAGACGGCGGCCTGTTCCTGCCCGACAGCACCTCGCTGGCCCTCCGTCGCTGCCTGCCCCCCTCCACCGTCGATGCCCACCTCGACCTCGGGGCGGGCGGTGGCTGCGTGACCATCGCCGCGGCCCGGCGGGCACGCCGCACCGTCGCCATGGACATCGCGCCACGCTCGCCGTCGGCGGTGCTTCGCACGGCCGCCCTCAACGACATCGGCCACGTCACGGCGTGGACCGCCCGGGCCGACCAGGCGGCCGACACCGGGCAACGCTTCGACCGCCTCACCTTCGTGCTGCCGCTCCTGGTCTCCTGGCAGGGGCTGCCCGAGGAGGGTCCGATCCACACCATCTCGGGGCAACCCGGCCTGCTCGTCCAGACCCTCCACCAGCTCCCCCGCCTGCTCAACGACGGCGGGCTCGCCCTGCTCTACTGCCAGGACTGGGTGGAGGGCCGCTCCCTGCCCGACGCCATCGACGACGCGATGCAGGGAAGAAGCTGGCGGGGCGTGCACTGGCAGGATCTCGCCGGAGAGCACCAGGGCCGGACGCTGCACACGGGGGTCCTGGCCCTGCGCCTCGACCGCGGCCGGGGGTTCGCGATCCACCCCAACGACGCCGCCGACTCCGAGGTCGAGAGCTGGTGGCCGACCCTCGCCGGGCTGCTCGGCGAGTGAGTGGGACACCTCGACGGCGGCGGGGGGTTATCCAGCCGCCCATGCGCTACGCCGCCGACCTCGACGACATCGTCGCCGCACGGGAACGCCTCGCGCCCCACCTCGCCGCGACGCCGGTGATGACCAGCCGCAGCCTGGATGCGCTGGCCGGCCGCCGGTTGTTCTTCAAGTGCGAACCCTTCCAGCGCGGGGGCGCCTTCAAGATCCGCGGCGCGCTCAACGCAGTGCTGTCCCTGTCCGACGAGGAGGCCGCCCGCGGCGTCCTGACCCACAGCAGCGGCAACTTCGCCCAGGCGCTGGCCATCGCCGCCCGCATCCGGGGAGTGCCGGCCCACGTCGTGATGCCCGACGACGCGCCGGCGGTGAAGGTGGCGGCGGTCCGGGACTACGGCGCGACGATCACCCGGTGCCCCCAGGCGCACCGCCAGGAGGTGGCCGACCGGGTTCGAGCCCGCACCGGCGCGACCTTCATTCCCAGCTACGACGATCCCCGGGTCATCGCCGGCCAGGCCACCTGTACCGTCGAGCTGCTGGAGCAGGTCCCCGACCTCGACGCCATCATCGTGCCGGTGGGCGGCGGCGGACTGATGGCCGGCTGCGCCCTGGCGGTCCACTACCTGTCGCCGGACACCCGCGTGGTGGCCGCCGAGCCCCTCGCCGCCGATGACGCCGCCCGCTCCAAGGCGCTGGGTCGGGTCGTCCCCCAGGCGGCCCCCCGGACCATCGCCGACGGCCTGCGCACCGGCCTGGGGGTCCACACCTGGCCGGTCCTCCGCGACCTCGTGGCGGAGGTGGTCACCGTCCCGGAGGACGAGATCATCACCGCCATGCGGCACCTGTGGGAGCGCCTGAAGGTGGTCGTCGAGCCCAGCGGCGCCATCGGCTTCGGCGCCGCCCTCCAGCCGGCGCTGCGGAATCGCGACGACCTGCAGCGGGTCGGCGTCATCCTGTCCGGTGGCAACGTCGACCTCGACCGGCTGCCGTTCTGACCGGCCGCGGGCCTGCCGCCGGGCGGTCAGGCCGCCAGGCGCCCGCGGACCATCTGCTCCAGCGCGGCCAGGCTCTGCACGCCGGTGCGCTGGTCGACCACCCGACCCCCGTCGTAGAGGTACAGGGCCGGGATGCCGCGGACCCCGAGCTGCTGGGCCGTGCGCGGGTGGCGGTCGGTGTCGACCTTGGCGATGATCAGCCGGCCGGCGTAGCGACGGCCCAGCTCCTCCAGCGTCGGCGCCAGCATCCGGCACGGCCCGCACCAGTCGGCGTAGAAGTCGACCAGCACCGGCACGGGGCTCCGGGAGACCAGCCGCTCCAGCTCGTCATCGTCGAGGTGGACGGGGGCGCCACTGACGTCGAGCCGGGCATGGCAGGCCCCACAGGTGGGGGACTGGTCGAGACGATCGGGGGCCACGCGGTTGATGCGGCCGCAGGACGGACAACGGAAACTGAGGGTGTTGCTGGACATGGCGGCTCCAGGGTGGGGCACGCGCCCGGGGGGCGATGCGTGCGTGGGTTCGTCGTTCAAGCTGTACACCTCGAAGTCGGCGTCCAGTTCAGGTAGCCTGCCGCCGTGCAACGTCCCCGCCAGCGCCCCCGGTTCGACCTGGAGGTCGACCTGCCCCCCGACGAGGTCATCGCCCGAATCCAGCGGGCGCTGGCCCGTACCCGCTGCCCCTGCGAGGGGGATGTCCGCCAGCGCCACGCCTGGATCCACGTGCGCCGCCAGGATCGCCACTTCTGGTCGCCCACCCTCGACCTGACCGTCGAGCCCACGGAGTTCGGGGCCCGCCTGCACGGGCGCTTCGCCCCCCATCCCAGCATCTGGACCTTCTTCGTCTTCGTCTACGCAGCCCTGGGCGCCGCCAGCACCGTCGCCTTCTGCTGGGGCCTCGCCCAGCTCAGCCTCGGCAGCCGCCCCTTCGGCCTGGCGATCAGCGCCGCCCTCCTGGCCCTCATCGGCTTCGTCTACGGTGCGGCCTTCATCGGGCAGGGGCTGGGCTCCGACCAGATCGCCCAGATGCGGATCTTCCTGGACCGGGCGGTGGTCCGCGGGCATGAATCCGACGAGCCGGGTGATGGCGCCGAGGGTCCCCAACACCGCGCCGACCGGCCCGACGACGGCGCCGACCCGCCATCGGCCTGAGAGCCGGGGCGGCGGGAGCGGCCGGGTCCGACCCCGACGGATAGGCGCGGCCGGTGCTGTTCCACACGCTGGACTTCCTGGTCTTCCTCGCGCTGACGGTGGCGGTCTACTGGTGGGTGCCGCGCCGGGCCCGGCTGTGGGTGCTCTGCCTGTCCAGCCTGCTGTTCTACGGCGCCTGGAGCGTCGCCTACCTGCCGGTCCTCCTCGGCGTCATCGCCGTGGCCTTCTGGGGCGGCCTGTGGCTCTCTCGGCGACGTGCGCTCCACCCCGACCGCACCGACATCCCCGCGCGGGTCCTGGTCCTCGGGCTGCTCCTCGCCCCGCTGCTGTTCTTCAAGTACTGGGACTGGCTGGCCTGGAACGCCGAGACCCTGGCCACCTGGGTCGGCCATCCCGAGCTGGCCCTGCCCCGGGTCGAGCTGCCCCTGCCCGTCGGGATCAGCTTCTTCACCTTCCAGGCCCTGGCCTACGTCATCGACACCGCGCGGCCCGACGCCCACGGCGGAAAGCCGCCCGAGCGGAGCCCCCTGCGCTTCGCCACCTTCATCGCCTTCTTCCCGCAGCTCGTCGCCGGCCCCATCGTCCGTCGCCACGAGCTGCTCCCCCAGCTCCACGACCTGCCGCTGCTGCGCGACGGCCAGGTCGGGTCGGGGGTGTACCGGATCGCCCGGGGCATGGCCAAGAAGGTCCTGTTCGCCGACGTCGTGCGGGTGGGCATGGTCGACCCCGTGTTCTCCGACCCGGGGCGGTTCACCGGGTTGGAGATCCTGGTGGCGCTGTATGCCTACACCCTGCAGATCTACTACGACTTCTCGGCCTACACCGACATCGCCATCGGGGCCGGGAGACTGTTCGGGATCGAGCTGCCCGAGAACTTCCGCCGTCCCTACAAGGCCACCTGCGTCGCCGGCTTCTGGCGCCGCTGGCACATCACGCTGTCCAACTGGGTGCGGGACTACGTGTACTATCCACTCGGCGGCAGCCGGGTGGAGGGTGGCCAGTGGAAGGTGTATCGCAACATCATGGCCACCCTGGTCATCATCGGGATCTGGCACGGTGCGGCCTGGAATTTCGTCGTCTACGGCACCCTGCACGGGGCCGCCGTCGCCTGGTGCCGCTACCGGCGCAAGGTCACCGGCCGGCGTCCCGACGATCCCCTCCCCAGCACCTGGGCCTTCGCCTGGCGCTGGCTGGCGACCTTCCACTTCGTCGTCCTCGCCCGCATCCTGTTCCGGGCCGACGACCTGGCCACCGCCTGGGAACTGTTCACCGACCTGTTCGACCCGACCCTGGTCATGCCCCGCTACTCGCTGCTGGCCTGGTCCATCTTCGGGCTCGGCTTCGCCATCCACTTCTCCCCCGACCGGTGGAGTCGCCAGGCCGAGGCCTGGTTCGCTCGCCAGAGCCCGCTGCTCTGGGCCGGGGTGGCCGCGGCCGTGGGCGTGGCCTGCATGACCCTGGGCAGCGGTGAGCAGCTCGCATTCATCTACTACCAGTTCTGATGATGTCACCCTCCTCCCCCGCCGAACACCGCACCGAGCTGCGCCGCCTCGGCATGTTCGTCGCCGGGTTCACGGGCCTGACCCTGGCCAGCTACCTGGTCCCCCAGGCCGAAGCCGTCCGCCCCTGGCTGCCGGGCGAGGCGCTGCCCCTGGTCCACCTGCTCGCCGGGAACACCGCCGTCCGGGAGGACCGCCAGGGGGGCCTGGTCATCGAGGAGATCGCGGACGCCACGCCCCCGTCCCCGGCGGGGGCCGCGGCGGCGGGCAGCGAAGCGAGCGACGAAGGCGGACCGGGACCGGTCGGCGGGGTCGAGACTCCGACCGGAGGGGACTCCCCGGCCAACCGTCCCCCGGCCCTGCCCCGCCGGCCACCGGCGGTCCCCACGCCGCTGGAGATCCCCGACGGCGCGCTGGATGCCTGGTTCACCGAGCTGGCTAAGGCCGAGGCCGGGCTGCCCGGCGTGGTGGTCCGCACCCTGCACTGGGGGGACTCGACCATCGCCGCTGACGGGATCACCGGGACCGTGCGGGACCGGCTGCAGGCCCGCTTCGGCGACGCCGGGCCGGGTTTCCTGGCGGTGGCGGTCGATCCCCGCTGGGCCGTGCGGCCGGGCATCGCCCGGTGGACCAAGGGGGACTGGGAGAGCCTGTCCATCACCTTCGGCGGCGCGCCCTCGCCCCGCTACGGGCTGGCCGGCACCGTGGCCACGGCCACCGGGGAAGCCAGCGTCACCCTGGGCGGTCGCAAGCGACCCGACGCCGAGCGCAACAGCGATCGCCAGCGCATCCACCGGATCGACGTCTACTTCCAGCGCCAGCCCGGCGGCGGCGGGCTCTACGTCAAGCCCCGGGGGGCGCCGGGGGTGACCCTGTCCACCGACTCGCGAAGCGACCGCACCTGGGACGACTTCCACCTGCTGACGGTGCCCGAGGGTGCTCCCACGGTGTGGCTGAAGACCGACGGCAGCGGGCCGGTGACGATCTACGGCGTGGCCCTGGAGACCCACGGCCCCGGGCTGACCTGGGAGACGCTGGGCGTGGCCGGGAGCGGCCAGGGCTCGATCCTCAGCAACCAGTCGGCCCGCCACCTCGCCGGACAGGTGCAGCGCCGGCAGCCGCACCTGGTCGTGTACCAGACGGGCGGCAACGAGCTGGGCTACCCCTCGCTCACCAAGGGAGACGGCCACGGCTACGCCGAGACCTACGCCAAGGTGCTGCAGCGGCTGCGGGCCGGCGCGCCCGACGCCTCCTGCCTCGTCATCTCGCCCCTCGACCAGGCGACCCGGCAGCGGGGCAAGGTCGTCAGCAAGCCGATGCTGGCGAGGATGATCGCCCTGCAGCGGCAGGTCGCGCGCGAGGAGGGCTGCGCCTTCTGGGACGCCCGGGCGGCCATGGGGGGCGAGGGGGCGTTCAACCGCTGGCTCCACCACGAACCGAAGCTGGCCTGGACCGACCTGATGCACCTCACCGACGAGGGCCTGGCGCTGGTCGGTGACTCGCTGGCCGATGCCATCCTCGCCGCCTACGACGACTGGCGTCGGGACCACGCCTATGCCCTGCCCCGCCCCTGGGTGCCGCCGGACCC
>RFKJ01000765.1 GCA_003694325.1 Deltaproteobacteria bacterium | reverse complement strand
TTTGGGGGAGGGCAAGGAACCGCCCGGGGGGGGGGTTCCGGGGGGGGGGGGGGGGGGGGGGTCAGGCTCCGCTGAGCACCTGGTCGACGAGGGAGCCGAGGGGGTGGTTGCCGAGCAGGTGCTCCTCGTAGATCCGATCGGCCTGGTCGGCGGTCACCCCGCGGTACCAGACGCCTTCGGGATAGACACAGACCGCCGGACCCTCTCCGCAGCGCCCGACGCACATGACGCGGGTGGTGCGGATCTGCGCGGTGAGGCCGTCGGTGCGGATCCTCCGGCGCAGGCGGTCGAGGGTGGCGAGGCTGCCGCGATCGACGCAGTCGCGATTGACGCAGACCAGGACGTGCCGACGCGGCGGCTGGTGGCCGTGGCTGGCGGTGCCGGCGGCGACGGGCAGGGTGGCGTGGACGGCGGCCTTGCGCAGCGCCTGCCGGCCGCCCAGCTCGTGCTCGAAGCCGGGCAGCGGCGTGCGGTACTTGCAGGTGTCACAGGCCGCGGCGGAGTGGTCACCGCGGATCGCGGCGTCGGCCCGTTCGGCCAGGACGTCGAGGACCCGGGGGTGGGTCCCCACCGGCTCGCTGACCGCGACATCCACCCGGGAGAACATCGCGGCGAAGGCTTGGGCCTTTCGGTTCACCCGCTCGACCAGCACCCCCGGGTACAGCAGGTACGGCAGGATGACGACCTGTCGGGGGCGATGGGTGACGAGGCGGCGCAGCGCGGCGTCGATGTCGGGCGTGGTCACGCCGACGAAGCCGACCTCGTGGCCGCGCAGGCCCTGGCGTTCGCACAGGAGCCGACCGATCTTGTAGACGTCGGCGTTGGCGTCGGGGTCGGAGCTGCCGCGGCCGAGCAGCAGCACGCCCACCTGGTCGTCCTCGCACGGAGGGAGGCCGGCCCGGGCCTGGCGCAGGCGATCGCGCAAGGCCTCGAGCATGCCCGGGTGTACGCCCAGGGGAGCGCTCGCGACCAGTCGTACGGTCGGGTGCCGGCGTCGGGCCCTGGCGACGATGACGGGCAGATCGTTCTTGGCGTGGCCGGCGGCCAGCAGCACCGCCGGGACGACCACCACTTCGTCGGCGCCGGCGTCGACGGCGGCGTCGATGGCGTCCCCGGCCGACGGCGTGGCCAGCTCGATGAACCCGGCGAAGACGGGCACGCCCAGGCGGGCGGCCACCCGGTCCCGGAGGTCGAAGATCCCTGCGTTGCCCGCGCAACGCCGGCTGCCGTGGCCCACCAGCACGATGGCCCTCATCCTGCCGCTCCGTCGGCGTCGAAGCAGATGCCGGCCGGCTCGACGGGGTCATCGGCGATGCGGGCCACGCTGACGGTGACATTGCCCCGCTTCTGCTTGGGCACCAGCAGCGAGGTGGCTCCGGCGGCCATCATGGCGGTGGGCTCGCTCACCCCGTAGACGCCGACGTACCGGAACACCACCTCGCTGCGACCGGGGAAGGGGGGAGCGTCCCGGTTGACCTGGTCGGTGCGATACCACCACAGCGGCCAGCGGTGGCGACGGGCCACCGTCAACAGGCCCTCCTCGTCGGCCTTGCGCTCGATGGTGGCCAGGCGGGCCACCGAACCCACCGCCCACCCGTGCTCGGCCAGGACCGAGCCGATCACCTCGTCGATCTCCTGGTCGGAAGTGCCCCGGTTGCAGCCGATTCCGACGACGAGGACCGGCGGACGCAGCCAGATCGTCGGGATGGGCGGTGTGGGAAGCAGGCGGGGACCGACCACCACCGCCGCCTCGAACCGCGCCAGTTCGTCGGGGGAGTCGACGACGGTCACGCCCTTGGAGGCGAATCGAGCGAGGTCTCCGGCGTCGATCCCCGGGTCGACATGGACCCCCACGGGCCGTCCATCCACCAGCGCCCCGCTGACCGTCTTCAGCGGCGTCCAGTCGTCCACCCGGGCGCCGAGCTGCTTGGCCAGCATGTCGGGGGCCAGGGTGTCGTTGACGTCCGTGCCGGTGGTGACCACCGCCGTCGCTCCGGTGCGATCGGCGATGATCCGGCACAGTTCATTGGCTCCGCCCAGGTGGCCGCTGCACAGGGCCACGGCGAACCGGCCGCGGATGTCCATCACCAGCACCCCGGGATCGTGCAGCTTGCTCTGTACGTGGGGGGCGATGGCCCGCACCACGATGCCGGCGGCCATCACGAAGACCAGGGCGTCGTGCCGGCCCCAGATCTCGTCCACCAGCGGGTGGATCCGCCGCGGGAAGCGGGACCAGTGCGACGGGGCCTGGGCGTCGTACTTGTCGGAGACGTAGACGGTGACGCGGGAGGGCAGGCTCGCTTCGAGGCGCGCCGCGACGTCGATGCCCTGGCGGGTCAGGGTGATGACCCCGATGTCGTCGAGCCGGGACCACAGGCTCATGTGCCCTCCGGTGCCGCGCCAATCGGGCGGCCGTCGGCGTCCAGGCGGAGGCTGCGCAGGCGCTGCTGGCCCTCGCGAAGCGCGCCGGTCTCGACGTCGTACTTGTTGCCGTAGCCGCGGGGGGTGACCATCCGTCCGGCGGTGAACCGGGTGTGCGAATTGCCGATGAGTACGGTCGTCAGCATCCCGATGGGGTGGTTGCACAGATCGTCGAGCGTCGTCAGCACGATGTTCTGGCGCTTCCGGTAGGCGGACTTGACGATGGCGACCGGGGTGTGGGGGGCGCGGCCGTGCTCCAGCATCAGCTCCACCGTCCTGGGAAGCTGCCAGGTCCGGCGCTTGCTCTGTGGATTGTACAGGGCGATGACGAAGTCACCCTCCGTGGCGGCGATGACCCGGCGCTCGATGACCGGCCAGGGCGTCAGCAGGTCGCTCAGCGAGATCGTGCAGTAGTCGTGGGTCAGCGGGGCTCCGACCAGGCTGGCGACGGCGTTGACCGCCGAGATGCCGGGGACCACCTCGACCTCGACCCGCTCGTCGTCCAGGCCCCGCCACCCCCGGGCCGCCAGGACCTCCAGGGCCGGGCCGGCCATGCCGTAGACGCAGATGTCCCCCGAGCTGATGAGGGCGACCGTCCGCCCCTCCAGGGCCAGGTCGTAGGCGAGGTGCACGCGGTCCAGTTCCTCGCTCATCCCCTTGCGGTGGACCTCTTTTCCATCCAGCAGGTCGGCGATCAGCTTGATGTAGGTGGAGTAGCCGATCACCACCTCGGCCTCGGCGATGGCGGCCCGGGCGCGAAAGCTGAGGTGGTCGTGGGCGCCGGGGCCGAAGCCGACCAGCAGCAGCTTGCCGCGGCGGGCGTGGGGGGAGGGGTCCTCCCCGGCTCCACCGGGACGGGGCGGCGTCTGTGCGCGGGGTTCATTCATGGCCGGGCTCCAGGGTGGCTGCGGGCTCGAAGCAGCGGCCACGCGGCGTGCGGGGCGTGCTGCCGTGGGTGGTGTCCGCTGCCTTGCGGAAGCGGTGGGAGAAGTCGCGGGCGTACAGGCGACTGTCGAACTCGCCGACGCGCTCCTTGTTGTGCGGGTCGACGGCGGGGCCGACGAGGAGCATCGCCTGGGCGCGGATCCGGGCAGCCCGGACCTCGTCGGCCAGCGTCGCCAGGGTGCAGCGAAGGATCCGCTGCTTGTGCGCCATGCTTGCGTACTGGACGACGGCCACGGGGGTGTCGGGGGAGCGTCCGCCGGCCACCAGCTCGCGGGCGACCTTGTCGGTCAGGCTGGCCGACAGGTACAGACACAGGGTGCTGTTGCCCAGGGCGGCGAGGGCGGCGAGGGACTCGGCGGGTGGCATGGGGGTCCGCCCCGCGGTGCGGCTGAACACCACCGTCTGGGTGAGGCCGGGCAGGGTCAGCTCGGCGTCCAGGGCCGCCGCGGCCGCCAGGGCGCTGGTGACCCCGGGGACGGTGGCCGTGGGGATGCCGAGGGCGTGGAGGCGGGCCCGCTGCTCCTGGACGGCGCCGAAGATCGCCGGGTCCCCGGTGTGGACCCGCACCACGCGGCGGCCGGTGCGGGCGGCGGTGGCCAGACGGTCGACGATCTGGTCGATGTCGAGGCCCTTGCTGTCCTCGACCTCCGCGGAGATCCCGTCGAACAGCTCGCGCGGCACCAGGGAGCCGGTGCTGAGCACGTAGTCGGCCTGCTTCAGCAGTCGGGCGCCCTTGACGGTGATCAGCTCGGGGTCGCCGGGGCCGGCGCCCACGAAGTGGACGGTGGAGGGGG
>RFKJ01000764.1 GCA_003694325.1 Deltaproteobacteria bacterium | reverse complement strand
TCGCCCGGGCGAGCTGCTGGACCTCCTGGGGGCCGCGCGGCTCGACCCGGACCCCGCGCTCGCCGGCCGCGATCCGGGCGGCGGCCCTGGAGACGGCGGTGAGCGGCGCCAGCAACCGGCGCATTCCCGCCACGGTGACCAGGCCGGCCACGGTGGCCGCGGTCAACAGCAGCAGCAGTTCGCGTCCCCCCTGGCGGGTCGCCAGGATGGTGGCTTCGCCGCGTCCCACGATGGCCAGCATCCCGATGGCCGGGCCGCCCTCCGCTTGCCGCAGCGGCTGGCAGATCACCTGGCGGAGCGGCTGGGACGGGGCGCGAAGGGTCGCCCGGACCGTCCGGCGGTCCTCGATCACCTCCCCCAGGCCGCAGGCGTCGATGGCCGGATCGGGGACGATGTCGCCGTAGACCGAGGGAGGGCGCGGGGGCGTGGCCCCCAGCAGGCGGCCACGGGGATCGACGAGCAGGATCCGCTCGACATCGGCCAGCTCGGTGATCTCGGACAGGACCTCCTCGGCCCGGCCTCGGATCTCCTCGACCTCCTCCTGCGCCGGAGGGATGTCCACCGCGCTGGGGGGCGGCGGCCGCAGCAGGGGGGTCGAACCCTCGGCGAGGGCATCCCGCAGCCGGTCGATGGCCAACAGGCCGACCAGCTCCAGCTCGCGCGCCTGGTCGTCCAGCGCCTGGCGCTGTCGTTCCCGCATCATGGGAAACCAGGTGGTTCCCACCGCCAGGGCGGCCACGATGCCGGTGGCGATGGACAGCAGGGTGAAGGCGCTGCCGCGAGGGATTCGCATCCGACCGCTCCTGGCGTCGGGGCCGGGGGGAGGCTCCGCCCGGCGACGCCACCGGCCGAGCGGGCAGGCGGGACTTCACCGGCGAGCGCCACCCGGGCGGATCAATCGCCCGAGAAGTCTCCCACGGCCTCGACCTCGCCGGACTCCTGGTCGGTGCTCTCCTCGGTCACCCGCATGCGCAGCTCCAGCCCCTCGAAGCCGGTGAGCGGGTAGTCGGCGTCGGACACGGTGGGCCGACCCCGGTCGGCCTGCAGCGCCATGGTCTGCTCGTAGCACCGGCCGAAGCTGGCCTGGAGGTTCTTGGGGTGGCCGCAGCCGGCGATGGCGGCGCCGCCGATGACGGCGAGCAGGAGTCGGTTCATTGTGGCTCCGGGGAGGAGGGGGAGGCGTCGGTCGTCACGAGGTGCAGGGAGTCGGGGCGGAGGCGGCGGAGCCCCTCTCGCGCGGCGGCGTGGCCGGGGTCCTCGGTGAGGACGGCCACGTACTGCTCGATCGCCGCGTCGATGTCGCCGCGCAGCTCCAAGCCCAGGCCGAGGTTGTAGCGGGCGTCCACCTCGGGCAGGCCCGCGCGGAAGACCCGCAGCGCCTCGGCGTCCCGTCCGGCGGCCACCAGGGCGAAGCCCAGGTTGTTGCGGATCCGGTCGTCGGAGCTCTGCCGCCGCAGCGCCGACCGGAGGACCGGGATGGCGTCGTCGGGACGGCCGGCCGCGGTGAGGGCGAAGCCAAGGTTGTTGAGGATCCCGGCGTCGTCCGGAGCCAGGGTGGCCGCCTGCTGCAGGTGCTCGATGGCGGTGTCCAGGTCGTGGGTGTCGAGCGCCAGCACGCCGAGCTGGTCGTGCGCCTCGGCCAGCCGGGGATGGCGGTCGACCAGCTCCAGCAGCAGGTCGCGGGCGTCGTCGGTGAGGCCCATCTTCGCCAGGGCCCGGGCCTGGGCGAGGTCCAGGGAGACGTCCTTGACCCCCTCGTCCCGCAGCTCGCTGAGCATCTGCAGGCCCGCCTCGGGGCTGCCGTTGTCGACCAGGGCGTTGGCCACGTCCAGGCGCGTCTGCAGCCGCCCCTGCTCGGACTGCCAGGCCGGCGGGGGGTCCACCGGACCGCGTCGGGCCGCCCCGCAGGCCATGCCCAGCAGCAGCGCCAGCCCGGCGGAGGTCACGTCGCCCCCCCGGACATGGTCGGCAGCAGGATGCGCACGACGTTGATGACCGCCGGGCCGATCAGGATGAGGATGAGGCAGGGCAGGATGAACAGGATCATCGCCACCGTCAGCTTCGGGGAGACCTTGGCGGCCTTCTCCTCGGCTGCCAGCATCCGCTTGGTCCGCACCATGTCGGCGTGGACCCGCAGCGCGCGGGCGATGCTGGTCCCGAACCGCTCGGCCTGGGTCAGGACGCTGACCAGGGAGCTGACCTCGTCGAGGCCGGTCCGCTCGTCGAGGTGGCGCAGGGCGTCGACCCGGGGCACGCCGGCGGCGACCTCGTGGTTGACGAGCTGCAGCTCGCGGGCCAGCTCGGGGGCGGCCGCCTCCATCTCCTCGGCCACCCGCTTGAACGCGGCGTCGAGCCCCAGCCCGGCCTCCACGCTGCTGACCAGCAGGTCCAGGGCGTCGGCGAAGGGCTTCATGAGCTGCTTCTGCCGCTCCTCGACCCGGCTGTTGAGGACCAGCACCGGGGCGTAGTAGCCCGCCGATGCCGCGACGAGCACGATCAGCAGGATCAGGCTGGTGTTCTGTGGCCGGAAGATGATGTAGGCCACCGGCGGCAGCATCAGCGCGAGGATGACCCGCACCGCGCTGAAGGTCTCGAGGTTGTTGGGGCTGCGCCAGCCGGCCTGGATGAGCTTCCGTCGCAGGACGTTGCGATCCTCCTCGGCCTTGGGCGCGGCGAGGGTGCTCACCGCGGTGGTGAAGTTCTGGACCTGCGCGGTCTGCAGGAATCCCTTGTCGTCCCGCCCCCCGGTCATCTCCTGGATGCGGTCCACCGCCGTGCGCTCCTTGCGCAGGGCGAGACGACCCACCATGAAGAACAGGATCACGGTCACGAAGACCAGTGCGACGATCGCGGCGAGGATCAGGGGGCTGCCGAGGAGTCCGTCAGTCATCGCTCAAAGCTCCACCTGCGACACCTTGCGCATCACCAGCACGCCGGTCAGGAACAGGAAGATGACCAGCCCGATGAAGACGTGGCCGAGCGGGTCTTCGACGAGGGGGCGCAGGTACTCGGGGTTGATCACGATGATCGCCCCGATGACGACGAACGGGAGGCCTCCGAGGATGTAGGCCGAGAACCGCGCTTCGGCGGTCAGCGACTTGACCTTGCCCTGGAAGATGAACCGATCGCGGATCGTCTTGCTGATGTTCTGCAGGATCTCGATCATGTTGCCGCCGGTGTCCCGCTGCAGCAGCACCGAGGAGACGAAGATCCGCAGGTCGAAATTCTGGGGGTTGCGGGCCAGCAGGTTGAGCATCGCCTCCCGGAAGTCCCGGCCGAGGCTGTGTTCCTCGTACACCCGGGCGAACTCGAAGGCGATGGGCATCGGCAGCTCCTCGGCGCACATCCGCATCGAGTCGTTCAGGCCGTGCCCGGCCCGCAGCGAGCGAGCCATCAGGTCCAGGGCCTCGGGAAGCTGCTGGGAGATCTTCGCCGCCCGCTGGTTGGCCTGGCGCAGCAGCAGGAAGTAGGGCACCACCCCCAGCACGATCCCGGCGAACCCGAACAGGCTGCGGGCCACGATCATCCCGATACCGGCGCCGATGAGGCCGAACAGGGCCATCCGGCTGAGCAGCCCCGACACCGTGTAGTCGACGTTGGCCTGGCGGATCACCGACTCCAGTCGCTGCCCGGTCTGGCCGAGGGCCTGGGCCAGGTCATCGCGGGTCGGGGCCCGGAACAGGGTGCCGCCGGCCTCGCCGGAGAGGTTCCCCAGCCGGCGGGACAGCTCTCGCCGCTGCTCCTCCTTGCGGGCCTCGATGCCCCAGTACACCAGGCTCATCACCAGCAGGGCGCCGACGAAGACGATGGTGGATACGATGACGGTGACGATGGGTGACATGCTCAGATGTCCATCTGGAATCGGAACAGGTCCGATGACAGGCGGATCCCGTTGCTGGCCAGCCGGCCGGCGAACTTGGGACGGACCCCGGTGGACATGAACCGTCCGCGGACCCGGCCCTCGTCGTCGACGCCGGTCTGGCGGAACACGAACAGGTCCTGGGTGGTGACGATGTCGCCCTCCATGCCGATGATCTCGGTGACCGCCAGCAGCCGCCGGGTCCCATCCGCCAGGCGGTCGACCTGGATGATGATGTCGAGGGCCCGGGCGATCATCTCGCGGATGTTCTTGTCGGCGAGGTTGGGCATGCCCATGCCGATCATGGTCTCGAACCGGGACAGCGCCTCCCGGGTCGAGTTGGCGTGGACGGTGGCGATGCTGCCTTCGTGGCCGGTGTTCATCGCCTGGAGCATGTCGATGGCCTCAGCGCCGCGGATCTCGCCGAGGATGATGCGATCGGGGCGCATCCGGAGGGCGTTCTTGACGAGGTCGCGGGCGGTGACCTCTCCCTTGCCCTCGAGGTTGGGCGGCCGGGTCTCCAGGCGGACCACGTGGGGCTGCTGGAGCTGCAGCTCGGCGGCGTCCTCGATGGTGATGATGCGCTCCCCGGGGGGGATGAACGAGCTGAGCACGTTGAGCAGCGTCGTCTTGCCGGAGCCGGTCCCGCCGCTGATGACCATGTTGAGCTTGGACTTCACGCAGCCCTTGAGCACCTCGAGGATGGGGCGGGGCACCGAGCCGAAGGCGATGAGGTCCTCGGCGGTGATGGGCACGGTCCCGAACCGGCGGATCGAGACGCTGGGGCCGTCGAGGGCCAGCGGCGGGATGATGGCGTTGAACCGGCTGCCGTCGGCGAGGCGGGCGTCGACCATGGGGTTGGTCTCGTCGATCCGGCGCCCCACCGCCGACACGATGCGGTCGATGATCTGCATCAGGTGGGCGTCGTCCTGGAACTTGACGTTTGTCTTCTGCAGGCGACCCTTCTTCTCGACGTAGATGGTCTTGGGGCCGTTGATCAGGATGTCGGAGATCTCCGGGTCGCGGAGCAGGGGTTCCAGCGGCCCCAGGCCGAGGATGTCGTCGAGGATCTCCTCAACGAGGCGCTCGCGCTCGATCCGGTTGAGGGGCAGGGAGCGCTGCTCGACCTGCTCGGTCAGGGTCTTGCGGAGGCGCTGGCTCAGCTCCTCGCGGGGGGTCTTGCTGACCTGCTCGAAGTCGAGGGCCTCGATCAGCTCGGAGTGGAGGGTGCGCTTGATCCGCTCGAACTCCGCGTTGTCCGATGTGGCCGGGGACCGGTAGCGCTGCTGGGCGTTGCGGACTCGGTCGACGAGGCGTGAGGACATGGGCTACCTCGGGGGAGGCGGGCGGTGCGCCGGGGGGGCTACTTGAACAGCCATGAGAATGGCTTCTTTTCCGATGGCCCGCTCTCGACCCGGGTCGCCCCTTCGGTGATGAGGCTCACCATGGCGCCGATGTCGCGAGCGGTCGGGCTCTTCTTGTCGATCTCTCGAAGGATTCGGCCGCTGTTGATGGCGGCGAGGCAGGTCTCGTCATCGTAGGCGACGGTGGCCGCCACCGGCACCCCCAGGCTGGACTCGATGTCGGCCAGCGTCAGCTCGCCTCCCTTGCGCCACTTGTTGACGATGAGCCGGACCAGGGACTTGTCGAAGCCCTGGCGCTCCATCAGGTTGAGGCGCCGCCAGGCGTTCTTGACGCTGGGCACGTCGGGGTTGACGACGAGCAGGACGAGGTCGGCCACCGCGGTGGTCGTCAGGGTCGCCTCCTCGATCCGGCAGCCGCAGTCGGCGATGACGATCTGGTAGGTGTCGGCGACCACGGTGAGCACCTGCAGCACCTGGTCGCCGGAGACCATCTCGTCGGCGATCAGCTCGGTGGGCTGGGCGAGGACGTGGACCTTGCTGGGGTGCACCGTCACCGAGCCGGTGAGCATCCGCTGGTCCAGTCGCGAGAGGCTGGCCAGCAGGTCCTGGAAGCTGCTCTTGGGTTGGAGGTCGAGGAAGGCGGCGACGTCGCCCATGGAGAAGTCCAGGTCGACGACGCAGACCCGCTGCACCGGCGACAGCTCGGCGGCGAGGTTGGTGGCGATGAGGGTGGTGCCCACGCCCCCCTTGCTGCCGACCACGGCGATGAGCTGGCCCTGGTCCTCCACCGAGGCCCCGGAACTGTGGGACTCGCGCACCGCCTGGCGAAGCAGGGCCGAGTCCTCGGGGAGGACGACGTACTCCCGGTACCCGGCCCGCATGGCCGCCCGGATCCGCTCCGGGTCGGTCTTTTCGGAGATGGCCACCAGTTGCAGGCCGGGGACCTGGCTCTGGAGGAGGGGGCCCAGGCGGACCGCCTCCTCGAAATCCTCGTCGAAGCCGGTGATGACGACGTTGGGCCTCGCGCTCTGGGCCACCTCCAGGGCGTCGTGGTACGGCGTGGACTGGGTGGGCAGCACCGCCTCGGTGCCCAGGCACTCCCGGATCAATCCCATCCCGCGGGCGTCCACGCCCACGACCACCACCTGGGCGGCTCCGCGAATCAGTCCCTGCCGACGCATGCTGACCCCCTACCGTGCCAGCCCGATGGTGCCCTGCGGCTGGCCGGTGCCACCGCCGTCGCCGTCGCCGTCGTCGCTGCCGAGCCGGTGGTCGAGCCCGAGCAGGAACAGCTCCAGGTCGTTGGGGTTGTTGTCCTCGTAGGAGGTGGGGAGCGCCGGGATCTCGCCGGGCGCCAGCGGCCGGACCAGGCGGGGCGTGACGAAGATCATCAGCTCGGACTCGGTCCGGTCGTGCTTGACGTAGCGGAACAGGCTTCCGATCAGGGGCAGCTCGCCCAGGACCGGGATCATCGCCCGGGTCACCGACGACTTCTCGTTGAGCATGCCGGCCATCCCGAAGGTCATGCCGCTCTCCAGCCGGAGGTGCGACTGCGACTTGCGGGTGATGAACGCCGGGATCTCGATGCCCGTCAGGCGGATGGAGTTGCTGCTGTCGATGTCGCTGACCTCGACGTAGACCCGCATGTCGACGACCTCGTCGGCGAGGACCGTCGGCACGAAGACCAGCTTGACGCCGTACTCCTTGAACTCCACCGAGATCCGGCTTCCCTGCTGGGCCACCGGGATCGGCACCTCGCCGCCGGCGAGGAACTCGGCCTGCTGGCCGGAGAGGGCGACGAGGGTGGGGCGGGCGAGGATCTTGCTGACGTCGTGCTGTTCCAGGACCGACATGATGGCCGTCAGGTCCACGCCGCCCCCGAAGGTGCCCAGGAGCTGGAAGGTCCCGGCGGCGGCCGGCGTGACGTAGCCGCTGTTGATGTTGGTCAGTCCGGGGAGGACGCCGTAGCCCGACGTCCCGGTGACCGGGCCGGAGATGGCGGCGCCCAGGGCGTTGTCGCCCCAGATGGCGTTGATGCCCAGCTCGCGGATGGCCCGCCGGTCGACCTCGGCGAACACCACCTCGAGCTGGATCTGGTGGTCGCCGGTGACCGTCATCAGGTTGACGAAGTCGGGGTCGTAGATGGCGGCGATGCCGGCGACCCGCTCGAGGGTCTCGACGTCGGGGACCGACCCCTCGACCACCAGGCGATCGAGCAGGGGGTAGACCCGCGGCGGGTTGGCCTCGACCGTGTTGTCGATGCGGCGCACCATGTCGCTGAGGTCCTCGTGCACCGTCAGCGTGTAGGACACCGGGGTGTCGGGCGCGTCCTTGAACCACACCCACAGGTCGGTCGAGCCGACGGCGAGGCCGCGCACCTGGAACTGCCCCGGCGTGAGCTGCTTGAGCTCGGCGATGGTGTCGTCGCTGAGGAGGACCCGCTGGATCTCCCGGGACTCCTGGTAGATGAACGACTGCCCGACGGGCACGTCCACCCATTGGGCCGCCGACTGCTGGGCGTGGGCGGTGCCGGGGAGGACGAGGGATCCCGACAGCGCGGTGGCGACCGCGAACACTCCGGAAAGGAGCCAGGATTTCGGCTGCATCAGCTTCTCCATGGGTGCGATGGCTGCGGGGATCACTTGATCTTGTTGCCGTGCTCGTCGAACTCCTCCCGCTTGCGCTCGCTACCGGAGATGACGTCCACGGTGGCGGCGGGCTGGGGCTTGCTCGGCGTGATCCGGCGGATGTGGGTGACGGACTTCTCGGGCTGCTTGCTGTCCTTGGTCAGCCCCATGACGTCGTTGATGTTGACGACGCCCTTGGTCTCGACCGGCGAGATGTCCACGTCGCTGCGGAGCACCATGTGCAGGTCGCCCTTGCTGCTGGCGAGGGCCAGCTTCTCGGCCTCCTCCAGGGTGACCTCCAGGGTGACGGAGGGCTTGTAGCGACGGCTGCTGCGGGTGTTCTTCCGCTTCTGCTCCTCCGCCTCGGCGTTGGAGGTCAGGCTGGCATCGACGGCGAGCACCTTGACCCCCTGGAGGATGGTCTCGGTGAGCCACTTGCTCTCGATGTCCTCGTCGTCGGGGCGGATGGTCACGATGACGTCGACGTAGTTGTTGGGCTGCAGGAAGCCGGCGACGCCGGACTCGGTGTCGACCACGACGGTCATGGCCCGCTTGCCGGGGGTCACGATGGCGTTGAGCCCGATGCCGGCGTCCCGGCGGGCGAGGCGCTCGGTGCGGATGATCTCGTGGGCGAGGATCCGCTCGCGGGGCGTCCGGCCGACCACCTCGTCGATGGACTGGAAGGCGGACTCGAGGGGCACCATCTCCGGGTCCAGCTCCTTGATGGTGACATCCTCCTGGGTGATGGGCAGGCCCATGTACAGGTCCCGGACCGCCACGACGGTGCGGACCAGCTCGGGGCGGGCGTTGGCGGCCTCGACCTGTCGCTGGTAGGCCTTGACCACCTGGGCCACCACCGCGGCGGTGATGGCGGCGGCCAGGACCGCCGCTCCCAGGTACAGGATGGTTCGGTTTCGGGAGGAGGACTGCGGGCGGGCCATGGGTTCTCCGCGGGTTCGACTTCGCCGGGCGAGTATAGGACCTGCTCGAAGGAGGGGGGGGGGCGGGG
>RFKJ01000763.1 GCA_003694325.1 Deltaproteobacteria bacterium | reverse complement strand
GTCATCGGCCGCCTGGGACGGGGAGGCATGGGAGAGGTGCTCCTCGCCGATCGGATCGTCGATGCCGGCGTCCGCCTCCGCTGTGCGCTGAAGCTCGTCCACCCCGGGCGGCGCCGGGACCCGGTCTACGTCGGGCAGATCCTCAGCGAAGCGCGCATCATCGCCCAGCTTCGCCACCCCAACATCGTCAGCATCCTCGACGTCGGCCGGGTGGGCGAACAGGTCTGGCTGGCCATGGAGTGGATCGACGGCTGCGACGGCCGGACGCTGCGCCGCGCCGCCCGCGAGCGGGGAGCGGCGATCCCCCTGCGCCACGTCATCTACATCGTCCGCGAAGCGCTGCAGGGTCTCCACCACGCCCACCAGGCCCGCGGGATGGACGGCAGGCCCCTGGGAATCGTCCACCGCGACCTGAGCCCCGGCAACATCCTCATCTCCCGCCACGGCGCGGTGAAGCTGGCCGACTTCGGGGTGGCCGCAGCGGCCGCCGACGGTCCCGCCCGCCTCCGGCTCGTCGGCAAGCCCCAGTACATCGCGCCGGAGCTGTACCAGGGCGCCCCGGCATCGGTGCAGTCCGACATCTTCGCGCTGGGCGCCACCACCTGGGAATTGCTGACCATGGAACCGCTGTTCCCTCGTCGCCTCTCCTTCGACGAGCTGGTGGAACGGGTCTCCCGGTTCGATCCGCGCGAGGCCATCGAGGCCGACCTCACCCTGCCCGACGGCATCGAGCCGATCCTGCTGCGGGCCCTCCACCCCGACCCCGGCCAGCGATACCGCAGCGCGCTGGAGATGCTCGAAGACGTCAGCGACTTCGCCTACGAGACCGGCCTGCGACTGCTCGACGCCCACTTCGCCCGCTACCTGCAACGCCTGCTCGCTCCCCCAGGTCATCCCACGGAGGCCTGACGTGACGCTCGCCGACCAGGCCGAAGACTGTCTCAGCCGCCTGGATCGCGCCCTGGAACGGGCGCGACTGTATGGCGTCGGGCACCCGGAAGCCGTCGCCGCCATCGACGAGCTGTGGCCCCGACTGTCCGACCTCATCGCCCGTGCCGCGCCGCTCACCCTGGCGACCGGCATGGACGGCCTGCGGTTCCGGGGGCAGCGCGTCTCGGTCGAGGACGATGAACACGAGGGCCTGGGCCGCCGCCTCCACCGCGAGGGCATCGCCACGATCACCTTCGACCCGCGCCTGTCGCGCCAGGGCCTCGAGCGGTTCCTCGACCTCGTGCGACTCAACCTGTCCCTGCCCGAGTACGAGGAGGAGACGCTGGAGTCGCTGCTCTGGCAGGCCGAGATCGAGGGGCTGGGGTTCCAGGCCGTTGCCGCGCTGATGGAAGCCGAGGCGATCTCGGGCGACGCCGTCCGCTACCTCCAGGAGCGGGAGGTCGATGTCATCGAGGTGATCCTCGGCGGGGACCGTAGGGCGCCCGATGCCGACGTGGCAGCCCTCGCCGAGGACCAGCTCGCGCGGGCCATCGAGGCGGCCGGCGGCGAGGCCCGGCTGGCCGACGACGACGATGACTGGTCGGTCGACGATGCGACCTGGCAGCAGGAGCTGATGGAGGCACTCGAGGACGACGCCGACGTCATCGCCCGGGAGAGGGCCGCCGTCTCCGAGGAGGCGCCTGCCGACCAGGTCGCCCGCGCCTGCGCCCTGCTCTACCGGGTGCTCCGGGCACGCCGCGTCGAGCTGGATCCCGCCGCTGCCCTGTCCCTCATCGAATCGGCGGTCGAGGCCGCCGGCCGACAGCACGATCCCCTCGCCCTGGTCCGGCTCATCGAGATCTCCCGGTCCGCCCGCGACGCCGAGACCGTTCCCGCGATCCTGCGCAGGATCGACGCGATCCTCGACGCGGCCACCCAGCCCACCTTCATCGCCCGCCTCGTGGCCACGGCGAGTCCCCGGTCCGACCCCACCGTGACCCGGAAACTCGTCGCCATGCTCGACGACGCAGCGATCCAGGCGCTCATCGAGTGGGCCTTCACCGAGGGTGCGCGCGACGAGTGGGTGGAGCGAGGCCGATGGCTCGTCGGCGTGCTCGGCGACATGGCGGCGTCTCGGGCCGAACGCTGGCTGGTGGATCCCCACACGCCCCCCCGCCTGTTCGAGCCCGCCGCGCTGCTGCTCCGGGGGCGGGACACGCCACGGGATCGCGCCCTTCGCCCGCGCATGCTGGCCCACCAGTCGACCCGCGTCCAGGAGATCGCCCTGGGCTGGTACGGGGAGACCGGCATCCCCGAGGGCGAGACCGACCTGCTGCTCGCCCGCCTGCTGGATCGACGGCCGCGGGTCCGACGCTCCACCTGGCCGGTGCTCGCCCGGCAGATGTCACCCGCCGTGGCCCGCTGGTTCCGCCAGCAGCTCCAACCGGGCAATCTCGCCGAGCAACCCGAGGAGCTGCAACGAGACCTCTGCGTCGGAGCGGCCGTCGTGCTCGGCGAGCGCGCACTGCCATGGCTGCGCCACATCCTCGACCAGCGGGTCGGGTTCTTCGCCAACCGGCAGCAGGCTCGCCTGCTCCAGTTGGCCGCGGAGGGAATCGCCCGCATCGGCAGCCCGGCTGCCCGTCGCGTGCTCGACGAAGGGGCCCGCGGATGGGTCGGCGCGCGCAGCCAGGCATGCAAGCAGGCCCTGGCGATGATCGAGGGGGAGGCTCGTTGATGGACAGGCACCACCCGCAAGGTCCGCGCTTCGAACCCCCGGGCACCGCTCGCGCGGGGTCCCCACCCCCGTCCGTCGATGCCGACCGCCAGCGCCGCCGCCACGTCATCGAGCATGCCCGCAACCTGCTGGTCCACCTCGACGCCCTGGGCCGCACCTTGCGGGTGCACGACGCCGGCAACGCCGCCGTGCGCCAGGTACTCGACCGCATCGGCGACGACCTGCGGGCTCTCGAACGGACCGAAGACCAGCTCGCCTTCGTCTTCGCCGAGGGTCACGCCTTCGTCAACGGCGTCTGGCTGCGGGCCACGCCGCAGAGCTGGGAGGCCGCGCTGCTGTTCACCAACCGGCTCGCCGGGCTGAAGGCGCGCGGCCTGGTCCTCGATTCCAACGCCCAGGAACGGACCCTCCTGGGCCTGGCCCGGATGCTGCGATCCGATGCCGACGCGGCCGCCGCCGAGGCCCTGCCCGGGATCCGCCTGCTGCCCCTCCCCACCGCCGCCGACCGGGCGCGAGCCGGCCGGTCGGCGTCCCGCCAGCGGGCGCTCACCCTCTTTCAGGACGGCCTGCGGGTCATCGACAAGAGCCGGCTGGCGAAGCTCGACCTCTACGCCCGCCGCCGCCAGCGCGCCCTGGTGACCAGTCTCGTCCAGATGGCCGAGGAGGGACCCGACGAGCTGCTGGCACTGACCGCCTTGCGGGACCCCAAGCTCGCCGGGGCGGCCCACGACCTCATGGTCACGATCTACTCGCTGTGCATCGGCCGTGCGCTCGGCCTCGCCCGGCGGGACCTGGTGCGCCTGGGGGTCGCGGCCCTGGGACACAACCTCGGCGAAGCGCTCCTGGACACCACCCTGTTCGAACTGCCCCGCCAGCTCACACCGCGCGAGCTGGAGACCATCCGCCGGCACCCCATGCTCGGCTTCGGGCACCTCCTGCGGGCCTACGGCTTCACCCCCGGCAGCATCGACCGGGCGATCGTCGCCGCCGAGCACCACCTCCACGCCGACGGAACCGGGGGGTACCCGGTGCCTGGCGAAGTGCCCCACCTGTTCTCGCGAATCGTCGCGGTCGCCGACGTGTTCGACGCCATCGCCAGCGACCGCCCCCACCGGCCGGCCCGCCCCCCCGACCAGGCGATCAAGGTCCTGCTCCGCTCCACCGACGGCCGCCTCGACCCCGTCCTGGTTCGCGCCCTGGTCGGGGTCATCGGGCGGTATCCCCCCGGGTCCTGCGTCGAGCTGGACACCGGGGAGCTGGCCGTCGTCATCGCCCCCGGCGATGGGCGCACGCCGCTGCTGCGCCCCCGCGTCCTGCTGGTCACTGACGAGGACGGTCTCCGCCTGGATCCCCCGGTGGCGACCGACCTCGGGGAACGCCACCCCCGTCGCCGGGCTTGGCTGCGGACCATCGCCCGAACCCGGGATCCTCGGAAGCTCGGGTTCAACGTGCCGGCGATCATCTTCGGTCCCCGGCGGGAGGTGCCCCCCCAGAACCTCGACACCGATGTCATCCCGCTTCGAAACCCCGCCCCCGACCCGGACATCGAGGCCTGAGCATCAGGGGGCTGCGACGCCACCGCCATCCCGGCGGGGACGCCGCGCCTGACATCGTTCGGCCCGACCCGGGTATCCCACCCGATCCCGGTGGGCGGCCCGCCCGATGCACCGGCGGCGCCGTTGCCGAACGTTGTTCGACCGAAGCGACGGGGCGACCGCGCTACTGCGAACTGTCACCGCCAGCGCCGCCATCCCCGGACGATCCCTTCACCACCGCGTAGGTCTGCAGCAGGTCGTTCATGTCGGTGGTCCGCAGGTCCATGCCCCCGGTCGGCACGAAGACGATGGGCTTGCCCTTCAGCGCCTCGGCCACCTTCAACTTGACGATGTTCCGACCGCCGGCTCCCGACAGTGCCCGGGCCCGCTCGGCGATTCCCTTGGCCTTGGCCCGCTGCTCGGCCAGGATCGCCTCGGCTTCGCGCTGGCGCTGGTAGTAGATGGCGTCCGCCTCGATGCGCTTCTGCTGCGCCTCGCCGCGCGCCTCCTCCATGGCCTGGTTCACCACGCCCTTGGCCTGTTCCAACTCACGGCGCCGCTGCTCGCGGGCAGCCTCGGTCTCCGAGGACAACCGCGCCGCGTCCTGCTCGGCCACCTTCTTGTCGCGGATGATCTGCTCGTACCGCTCGTTGAACCGGTGCTCCCCGAGCAGCACCTGGCTGATGAGCACCCCTTCGGGGTTGAGGTAGTGGTTGAGCAGGGCCGCCGCCTCCTCGGCCTTCTTGAACCGGATCCCTGCGTCGTAGAACTGCTCCGAGGCGAGGCTGTTGAGCACGTCCCGGATGAGGGTCCGGGACACGGGCCGCACCAGCTTCTCCTCCACCGATTGGGTGTTGGGACCGACGAATTGCAGCAGGTAGGGCGCCTTGGGCGGGTCGATGGACCAGGCGACGGTGACGTCGACGCTGATGTCGTTGCCGTCGATGGTCTTGAAGTACAGCGCGTCGTCGCCGTACCGGTTCCCCGCCCCCGCATCTCGGCTCATCACCAGGTTCTGCAGCGCCGTGTCGTACAGGTAGAAGTCGTTGATCACCGGCGCGAAGAAGTAGGTGGCGCCCGGCGGGTAGGGCTCCGGCGACACCCCCTTGGGCTCGAACAGCCCCACCTTGGCGACGCGAACGCCCACCTCGGTGGAGCCCGTCGAGTGGGGGGTGCATCCGGACGCCCCCAGGGCGAAACCGGATACCAGCAGGAACCGGATCGTGGACTGCATGTCACCACCCCGCGATGAGCTGGTCGAGGTCCAGCGGGTTGACTCCGCCGTCGCCGTCGGTCGGGACGACGATCACCTGGGCGTTGTCCACGACCTCGGCCATCTTCAGCCCCACCATGTTGCCGGCACCCGCCGCCTGCAATGCCTGGTTCTCCAGCCGGGTGCCCTCGGCTTCGGCCAGCGCCACCAGCAGGTCCCCCTCGGCTACCTTCTGCCGGTAGTACAGGTCGGCGTCGGCGCGGATCTTCTTGATCTCGCCGCGGCCCCGCTCCTTCTCGACCTCGATGGCCGCCGCGCCCTCGGCGAGGACCCGGTTCTTCTCGGCCTCCCGGCTGGCCGCCACCGCCTCGGCCCGGTTCTTGAACACCGTCTGGTCCTGGATCTTGCGCTGCTCGATGGCTTCCTGGTAGCGGCTGTCGTAGGTGTAGTGCCGCACCATCACGTTCCACACCTGGATCCCGGCCGGCGCCACGTCGGCGGCCAGGAGCTGCCGCGCTTCCTGGGCCTTCTGGCGCCGAAGCGGACCGGCGTAGAATTCCTCCGCGTTCAGCTCGCCGAGCTTCTGGCGCAGGTACTTGTCGCTGCGAGGGATCATGAGCGAGGTCTCGTAGAGACGGCCCGGCCCCACCCGGCGGATGACCTTGACCGGGTCGAGGATCCGGTAGGCGATGGTCACGTCCACGGTGACCTGGTAGCCCTCGCTCGTCTGGATGTGGATCGACGGAGCGACCAGCGATTCGGCCGACGTGGTGACCGGGTTGTCGTTGAATTCCAGGAGCTGCAGGGATCGGGGAAAGGCGTGGAGCCGCTCGTAGCCGGGCATCACGAAGTGCAGCCCCGGGCCGTAGACATCGTCCTGGATCCCCTTGTTCGGGCCGAGGTACACCTGTCGGACCGCGAACTCGTTGGGCTGGATGTCGGTGGTGAACATCGCCCACAGGACCACCGCCGCCAACAGGGCGGCGACGGTGATGATGCCCAGGCCGGCGAACCTCAGCCGCCGACTGCCCCCGCCGGGGAGCCTCACCTTGACCTTTGCCATGCAGACCTCGAGGAGTGGGACCGGAGGATGCGTATCGCGTGCCGCGCCTCGGCGCGCCGTCCTCGGGCCGACGCGAGCTGCCGGAACCCGGCGCCGGTCAGCCCGGGCGCTCCCGTTGCCGGGCAACCGCCGCCGTCGCCTTGCGGCGCGCCTCCTCGGCGGCGGCCGGCCCTTCCTCCACCGCCACGGCTTCGGCGATGCGCTGACCCAGGACCTGCGGGGGGGCCTTGTCCAGGCTGTCCTGGATCCGCCCCATGTCGTCGATGACCTCCTGCAACAGCGCGGCGTAGCGCCGCCGGTGCCAGCCGCGGCGCAGCTCCGGGGCGAAGGGGACCACGAAGGCGAGCACGAACAGGCCCAGGGTGAGCGGCGTGTGGAGCAGCCGGTAGGCCGCCGTCGCCACCACCAGCGCCGCGAAGGTCAGCAGCAGCCGGGAGACCGGGTCCCCCTTCCGCCATGCGTGGTACCCGTCGGCTTCGAGCTGGTTGTGATCCAGGGCCAGCCGAATGTAGCGAGGCAGGAAGGTCTCCATCACCTCGCGGCGCAGCAACGCGCCCCAGCCCGGGGTGCCCAGCACCTCGTCGTGCTCGGCGATGACGGTGTCGACGTGCTCGGCGGCGATCCGGCGGAAGGCCTCGACGGCCGCGTCCTCGTCGAGGGCGAAGGTCGGGCGGGCCCCCTCCAGGCGCTCGATGAGGTCGGCGCAGACCTGGTCGAGGCGGTAGGAGGCGACGGTCATGCAGCGCGAGTCCTCGGGAAGGCTCTGCCCCGCTGGCGCGAGGTGCGGCCGGGGTCGTCGGAGAGGCTTGCACCCTCCAGCGAGACTCGATAACCCATGGGGGCTCGCCGATGGCGGGCACGCTCTTGGCGGCACCGCCGCCGGCAGAACCCGGGCGATTAACTCAGTGGGAGAGTGCCACCTTCACACGGTGGAAGTCACTGGTTCAAATCCAGTATCGCCCACCATCTTGGACGAGCCCCCTCGGAACCCTCCGTGGGGGCTTCTTCGTTGCGGGCCTCCTGCGCGAGATTCCGGAGACAGCAGAGCAACTCGGGGCCAAGGTGCAGCTCGCGGACCACCTGCCCGAAGAGCTCGACCCGGCGCATCCTCCCGGATGTACTTCTCCTTCCGGCAGTTCTTGGAGCGGTGGTCGTCGATGTACTGCTTCTGCTGGACCTCGGCGGTCACGGCGTAGCCGCAGCGCCCGCAGGTCATCAGCCCGGTGAAGGGCATGTCGTGGTCGCTGGCGCGGGTGTAGGGGTGCCCGTCCATGCGCTCCTGCACCCGCTCCCACACATCCCAGGAGATGAGGGAGGGGTCCTAGCTGTCGTAGATGGCCCCATCCCAAGGTCCATCTCGTCCCGGCGCACCCGGTCCTTCAGGTTGTCGCCCACGCCTGGGCAGCGGTCACCGGCGCCTCCCACGACGCCGACCGCGCCGCGGACGCCCTGCGGGACCTGCTGTCCTGGGCCACGGGGCTGCAGGCCCGCTTCCACGGACGGCAGGAGCACGAGCCCGGGAGCGACGATCCGCCCTCGGCGGGCTGGCTCGGGGCCGGCCCTGCCACGACCTCTGGCGGTACATCGCTGTCCTCCCCACCGAGCTGCGCAGCTTCCTGGCCCGGGAGGGACACGACCCCGAGGCGATCCTGCGCACGTGGGCCGACCGGGGGTGGCTGCTCCGCGACGGGGCGCACCGGACCCGCAAGATCACCGTGGGCAAGCGCAAGGAGCGGTGCTTCGGGGTCAGCCGGGAGGCAGGGGGTGCACGTACGTTGACGCATCTCCGCGAGGGTGACGTCGCTGGCGCGATCCTCTTGACAGCGGGACACCCCATATCTACATTAGTTGTAGATATAGCTGCTCCGGCATCAGCAGCACCGGAGGCGGTCATGGACAGCCAGGTCATCGCCACCAACCT
>RFKJ01000762.1 GCA_003694325.1 Deltaproteobacteria bacterium | reverse complement strand
CGACGTCTCGGCCGTGCTGCTCGACGTGGTGGCCGACAAGACCGGGTACCCCGCCGAGATGCTCGCCCTGGAGATGGACCTCGAGGGTGACCTCGGCGTCGACTCCATCAAGCGCGTCGAGATCCTCAGCGCCATGAAGGAGCGCGTGCCCGGGCTGCCCGAGGTCGACCCCGCCGAGATGGGCGCGCTGCGCACCCTCGGACAGATCGTCGAGAAGCTCGCGGCGGAGGGCCCATCCCTCCCTTTTGACCATGCGGCAGCCGATCGAGAGGTCGAGCTGCCGCGAAACACCGACCCGCGCCTGGGCCGCTTCGAGCTGCGGGCCGTACCCGCACCGGCGTCCGGGCTCGTCCGCCCGCTCCCCGACGGCGGCATGATCGCCGTCGTCGGCGGGCCGGAGGCGGTGGCGGAGGCAGTGGTCGATGCGCTCCGCGGCGCCGGCCGCGACGCCGCCCGCCTCGACCTGGATGCCCTCGCCAGCGCGGACCCCGCCGGGCTCGTGCTGCTGCACGGCCTCGCCGACCCCACCGCCGACATCGAGGGCGTCCACCTCGACGCCTTCGAGGCGGCCCGGCGCTGCGCCGAGTCGATGTCGACCCGTGGCGGCCTGCTGGTGACGGTCCAGGACACCGGCGGGGACTTCGGCCTGTCGGGTGCCGGCGAACGGGCGTGGCTCAGCGGTTTCGCCGGACTGGCGCGCACCGCGACCCAGGAGTGGCCGGCCGCCGTGGTCAAGGCCATCGACATCGAGCAGGGCGGACGCGACCCGGCGGCCATCGCCCGGGCACTGGTCCAGGAGATCCTCGACGGTGGGCCCGAGCTGGAGGTCGGCCTGGGGTCCGATGAGCAGCGCATCACCCTGCGCGACGAGCGGGTGGACCTGGTGCGCCCCGGATCCCCCCCGCTGGGCAGCGACGACGTGGTCGTCGTCAGCGGCGGCGGGCGCGGCGTCACCGCCGCCACGGTCGTCGCCCTCGCCCGGGCCACCGGCGCCCGGTTCCTGCTGCTGGGTCGCACCGTCCTGGCCGACGAGCCGCCCTGCTGTGCCGGGGTGGATGGCGACGCGGCGTTGAAGCGGGCGCTGCTCGCCGACGCCCGGGCTCGCGGCGAAACGCCCCGCCCGGCAGCCATCGGCCGGCAGGTCGCGACGATCCTGGCCAACCGGGAGATCCGCCGGACCCTGGCGCGGATCGAGCAGGCCGGGGGGAAGGCCCGGTACGCCAGCGTCGACATCACCGATGTCCACGCACTGCAGGCGGCGTTGCACCGGGTCCGGGCCGACTGGGGGCCGATCACCGGCGTCATCCACGGGGCCGGCGTGCTGCGCGACAAGCGCATCGCCGACAAGAGCCGCGACGACTTCCTGCTGGTGTGGCGGACCAAGGTCGCCGGGTTGCAGGCCCTGCTCGACGCCACCGCCACCGACCCGCTGCGGGTGCTGGCGGTGTTCAGCTCGGTCGCTGCCCGGTGCGGCAACCAGGGCCAGGTCGACTACGCCATGGCCAACGAGGTGCTCAACAAGGTGGCCCAGGCCGAGGCGACCCGGCGCCCCGGCTGCGTGGTCCGGTCCCTCGGTTGGGGTCCGTGGGAGGGCGGCATGGTGACGCCTGCCCTCAAGGCCCGGTTCGAGAGCCTGGGGGTGCCGTTGATCCCGCTCGATGTCGGCGCCCGCATGCTGGTCGACGAGCTGGCCGGCGACCGGCCGGACGCCGTCGGCCTGGTGCTCGGGGGACGTCCCCGCATCGGCCGCCCGCTCGCGTCCACCGGCCCCGACGAGATGGTGCTCACCATCCACGTCCGCCGCGACCGCCACCCCTACCTGGCCGACCACGCCATCGACGGGGTGCCCGTCGTGCCGGTGGTGCTGGTGGTCGAGTGGTTCGCCCGGGCCGCTCGCGCCTTCCGCAGCGACCTGCACCTCGCCGGGATCGAGCAGCTCAAGGTGCTCCGCGGCGTCCGCCTGCAGGGATTCGACGCCGATGGCGACACCCTGCACATCGCGGTCCGACAGCTCGACAACGGCGACGGCGTGCTCCTGGCGCTGGAGCTGCGCGACCCGGCGGGGCGACCGCACTACCGCGCCCTGGCCCGGTTGCAGGAGTCCCCCCGCCCCGTCCGGGCCACGCCTCCCCCGGTCGCCCTGGAACCCTGGGACGGGCCGATCTATGGCGATCCCCTCTTCCACGGGCCTCGATTCCAGGTCATCCGCGACGTCGAGGGGGTGAGCGCCGAAGGCTGCGCCGCCCGCCTCGACGGCGTGGAGGCGGCCGGCTGGAGCTTCGATGCGTGGCAGACGGATGTCGCCGCCCTCGACGGGGGCCTGCAGCTCGCCCTGCTGTGGACCCGGCGGGCACTGGGCGGCGCCTCGCTCCCCACCGCCGTGGGGCGCATCCACCTGGGACGCATCGGCAAGGGCCGCCTGCGCGCCGTGCTCACCGGCCGCACCGCCAGCGCCGGCAAGGGCCTCTCCGACCTGGTCCTGGTGGACGCCGACGGCGTCACCGTCGCCGAGCTGCACGACATCGAGACCCACCTGCTCCCCCGCGGTTGAGGCACCCATGGCCCCGTCCTCTCCGGCCGCTGCCGACGGCGCCGGTCGCTTCCCCCCCATCGCCATCGTGGGCCGGGGCTGCGTCCTGCCGGGGGCGCTCAACGCCGAGGCCCTGGGCGACGCAGTACTCGCCGGCCGCGACCTGCTGACCGAGGTCCCGCCCGATCGCTGGGGGATCGACCGCCGGGACGTGTCCTGCGCCCCCCCGGGGGGGGCCGCGGGCCTGCCCCCCTACGACGGCGACCGCTGCTGGACGGACCGCGGGGGCTACGTCGCGGGCTTCGAACAGGCCTGGGATCCCGACGGATTCGCGGTCCCCGCCGCCCGCCTGGTCGGCCTGGATCCCGTCTTCCTGTGGCCGCTGCATGCCGCCCGCCAGGCGTTGACCGGCGTGGCCCGCAGCGCCGACACGAGAGGGGCGGTCTGGCTGGGCAACCTGGGATTCCCCACGGTCGGCCTGGCCCGGGCGGCCGCGTCGAGCTGGCTCCGCCGCCAGGCGGGCCTTCCGCCGGGGGCGGCCGACTCCGTCATCGGCCCCGTCGATCCCCGCAACCGGTTCATGTGCGGCGGTCCGGCCAGGCTGCTGGCCGAGGCCTTCGACCTCCGGGCCGGCGCCCTGGCCCTGGACGCCGCCTGCGCCAGCAGCCTGTACGCGGTCAAGCTGGCCTGCGATGCGCTGCACGATCGGCGCTGTGACCTCGCCCTGGCGGGCGCGGTCCAGGCCGCCGACGACCTGTTCATCCACGTCGGATTCTGCGCGCTCTCCGCCATGTCCCGGACCGGCCGGAGCCGCCCGTTCCACGCCGCAGCCGACGGTCTCGTCCCCGCCGAGGGGGCCGGCATCCTCGCCCTGAAGCGGCTGGACGACGCGCTGCGCCAGGGCGACACGATCCACGGGGTGATCCGCGGCGTCGGGCTGAGCAACGACGGTCGCGGCCGGAGCCTGCTCGCCCCGGCCGTGGAGGGCCAGGTCCGGGCGATGCGCCAGGCATGGGAGGTCGCCGGCCTGGACCCCGCCTCGGTGACCCTCGCCGAGTGCCACGCCACCGGCACCACCCTGGGGGACGCCACCGAGCTGGAGAGCATGGCCGCCGTCTTCGACCGGTGCGCCGACCTGCCCATCGGGTCCCTCAAGTCCAACCTCGGACACCTGGTCACCGCCGCCGGGGTGGCCGGGGTGATCAAGGTGCTGGAAGCGATGCGCCGCGGTGTCCGGCCGCCGACGCTGCACGTCGACCGCCCCAGCCCCGCGCTGGCCCGCGGCCCCTTCCGGTTGCTGCGCGAGGCCGAGCCCTGGGACGGGTTCCGGCGAGCCACCGTCAGCGCCTTCGGGTTCGGGGGAAACAACGCCCACGTCATCCTGGACCAGGCCGCCGAGCCCGGCGCGTTCCGCCCCGCCCCGCCGTTGCCGAGCGACGACATCGCCATCGTGGCCATCGGTGCCGCCGTGGGCAAGGCGACGGACGCCGCCACCTGGGCCGACGCGCTGGCCCGGAACCGGTCCCTGCTGACCGACGGCGAGGGGCGGGTCGCCTGGACCCGCCAGTCCCTGCGCGGCCTGCGCTACCCTCCCCGTGACCTGGAGCGGGCGCTGGGTCAGCAGCTCCTGGTGCTGCAGGTCGGCCGGGAGGCCGCCGGTCGCCTCCAGTCGCCCCTGCCCCGCGACCGGACCGGCGTCATGATCGGGTTCGAAGCCGATCCCGACGTCGCCCGGTACGGCCTCCGCTGGCGGCTGGCGACCTGGGCCCGGCGATGGGGCACCACCGCGGACTGGCGGGACGCCGCGCGGGACGCCGTCATCGCGCAGCTCGACAGCGCCGGAGTGCTCGGGACCATGCCCAACATCCCGGCCAACCGGCTCAACGGCCAGCTCGACCTGAGCGGCCCCTCCTTCGTCCTCAGCGCCGGCGAGGCCACCGGGCTCCTGGCCGTCCACCAGGCCTGCCGGGCGTTGCGAGCCGGCGAGCTGGACGCCTGCGTGGTGGGGGCGGTGGACCTCTCCTGCAACCCCGTCCACCACGACGCCGCATCCGCCGTCCTCTCGGAGGAGTGGACGCCCCCTGGCGACGGCGCGGTCATCCTCGTCCTCCGCCGCCTCTCGGATGCAGCGGCGCTCGGGGACCCGGTGCTCGCCGTGATCCCCGCGGAGCCCCCGCCCACCGCCGAGCTGCACCTCGGG
>RFKJ01000761.1 GCA_003694325.1 Deltaproteobacteria bacterium | reverse complement strand
GTGTAGGGGTGGTGGGGCCGGGTATACAGGTCCCGCGCCGGGAATCGCTCGACGATCCGGCCGGCGATCATGACCGCGATGCGGTCGGCGCAGGCCGCGACCAGCGGCAGGTCATGGCTGATGAGGAGCACGCTGCGGCCGACCCCTCCCACGGCGAGGAGCAGTTCCATCAGCTCGGCTTTGCGCGCGGCGTCCAGCCCGGCAGTCGGCTCGTCGGCGACGATGAGCGTCGGGTGACAGAGCAGCAGGCGGGCGATCCCCACCCGGCGGCGCTCGCCCCCCGACAGCTCGTGCGGCAGGGCGTGTTCGCGTTCCTGGAGCCCGACCTGCCGCAGGGCTGCGGCGATCAGCGGGCCCTCGGCTTCGCCACCCCGGTGCAGTCGGACGGTCTCGGCCAGGATGCGGCGGACGGTCAGGCCGGGGTTGAGGTGGGCATCGGGATCCTGGAACAGCGGCTGGACCCGCCGGCGGAGGCGATCGAGTTCCCGGCCGCGGAGGGTCGCGAGGTCGTGGCCGAGCACCTCGATGCGCCCGCGCTCGGCGGGCAGCAGCCCCAACGCACAGCGCGACAGGGTGGTCTTTCCCGACCCGCTCTCCCCCACCAGGGCCAGCACCTCGCCGGGCGCCAGGAGCAGGTCGACGTCGTCGACGGCGGGTTGGCGGGCGCGGCGACCGACCAGTCCCCGGCGGTAGCGGTGGACGAGACCCTGGATCCGGAGGGCGGGGACCGGGTTCACAGGCGTCCCCCGGCGATGCGGGCCGTGGCCTCCACCAGCGCGCGGGCGGCAGGGGCCCGGGCCGCGTGGAGATCCGCGGCGGGGAGCTGCTCGACGACCCGTCCCTGGTGCATCACCAGCACGTCGTCCGCCAGGCCGGGGACGACCCGCAGGTCGTGGGTGATGAACAGGAGGCCGTGGCCTGCGCGGGCCAGCTCCCGGAGCTGGCGGAGGATCCCCGCCTGGACAGTGGGGTCGAGGCCGGTCGTCGGCTCGTCGGCGAGCAGGAAGCGCGACCCGCGCGCCAGCGCCAGGGCGATGGAGACCCGCTGGGCCATCCCCCCGGACAGCTCGTGGGGGTACAGGGCGGCGACGGTGGACGCGGTGTCGAGGCCGGCGTCCCGCAGCCAGGGGAGGGGACCGCGCCGGCTCGGGGGCAGGTCGATGCCGTCGCGGACCCGGAGCCGGAGGACGGCCTCCACCTGCCGGCCCACCGTGCGCAGCGGATCCAGGGAGGCGCGGGCCTCCTGGGGCAGCCAGCCGACGACCCGTCCCTGGAGCTGGCGCAGGCTCCGGCGGCGGGCGCGGCCCTGCAGGCGGTAGGGAGTGAAGCGACGTCCGTCGGCGCACACCTCCAGGTCCCCACCCACCACTCCCGGGCGGGGCTCCACCAGCCCGATGCAGGCCCGGGCCGTCAGGGTCTTGCCCGAGCCGCTGGCCCCCACCAGGGCGACGATCCGCCCGGGCTGCAGGTGCAGGCTGACGTCGGAGACCAGCACCCGCGCGCCGGCCTGCACCGTGAGCCGACGCAGCCACAGGCCGTCGGCGGCGGATGGCGCGGGGTGGACCGGATCAGCCACGGCCGGGCTCCTCCAGGCTGCTGGCCACCGACAGTGTGGCCGCCACGGTCAACCAGATGGCGGCCGCCGGCGCCAGCCAGGCCCAGGGGTTGCCATCGGTGACGCCGAACTCGAAGGCCAGCATGTTGCCCCAGCTCGGCTGCGGCTCCTCGATGCCGAAGCCGCCGATGTAGGACAGGGTCGTCTCCAGGACCAGGACGAAGGACAGCAGGTACAGCACCTGGCGGGCGACGAGGGTCCGGCAGTTCACCCAGAGCAGGTGCCAGGCCAGCGTGCGCAGGGCGCTCACCCCGTGGGCGCGGGTGGCCAGCACGAATTCCCGGCTTCGGAGGGCGGCGATCCGGGTCTCGACGGCCTGGCCCAGCCCGGGGGCGAAGGCCACGCCGGCGGCGATCGCCAGCACCATCGGCTCGCTGCCGTAGATGGTGCAGGCCAGCAGCACCAGGACGAACCGCGGCAGGGCACCGATGATCGCGTGGAGGTACCGGACGACGCCGGCGGTGACCCCGCCCAGGTACCCGGCCAGGGCCCCGCCGGGCAGGCCCAGGCACAGGGCCACCCCCGCGGCGACCAGGCCGGGACCGACGAACGCCTCGCTTCCGGTGACGAGGCGCCAGGCCACGTCGCGGCCGAGGTGATCGGTGCCCAGCCAGGCGTCCGGGCCGGGGCCGAGGTTGGCCCGGCTGGGATCGACGTCGGCTACGACGTCGGAGCCGACCACCATGCTGGTACACCAGGCCACCCCGACCAGCGCCAGGAACAGCAGGCTCAATCCCAGGACGAGTCGCTTCACGACAGCCGCCGGAGGCGTGGATCCAGCAGGATCCGGCCGAGGTCGACCCCCAGCCGGCTCGCGGCGACGGCGAAGGCCGCCGCCAGGGCGAGTCCCATGGCCAGGGGGTGATCGCGCTTGAGGCAGGCATCCCACAGCAACGCGCCCGCCCCGTTGAGCAGCAGCACCTTCTCGATGACGATCAGCCCGCCGACCAG
>RFKJ01000760.1 GCA_003694325.1 Deltaproteobacteria bacterium | reverse complement strand
CGTCGGAGCGCGGGCCCGCCTTCGTCCCGGGCGGTCCGCGGGTGGCCCTGGTCTACCCCTCGCCGTACCGCGCCGGGATGAGCAGCCTGGGGTTCCAGTGGGTGCTCCAGCTCCTCCGCGACGCCGGCGTGGCCGTCGAGCGGGCCTTCCTGCCCGACGACGTGGCCGCCTTCCGGGCCGCTGGCGGCGTGTTGCGGACCTACGAGACGAACACGCCGGTGGGCGACTTTTCGGTCGTCGCCGTCTCCCTGGCCTACGAGCTGGAGCTGGCTGGCCTGGTGCAGCTCCTGCAGCTCTCCGGCATCCCGCCCCTGCGCCGGGACCGGACCGGCTGGCACCCCCGGGTGCTCCTGGGCGGTCCCCTGACCTTCAGCAACCCCCTGCCCGCCGCCCCCATGGTGGACGCGATGCTCATCGGCGAAGCCGACGACACCGTCGTGGCCGCCATCGACAGCGCCCTGCACGACGACCGCGCCACCTTCCTGGACACCGTCGCGGCCCTCCCCGGCGGCTACGTCCCCGAGCGCCACGGCGACACCCTGCCGCCCGTCGCCCGCGCCAGCGACGCCATGCTGCCGGCGCGGGGGTCCATCCTGGCCCCCGAAGCCGAGCTCTCCGACATGTTCCTGGTGGAGGGGGAGCGGGGCTGCCACCGCACCTGCACCTTCTGCGTCATGCGGCGGGGATCGGCCGGCGGGATGCGGCTCGTCGACCCCGAGGCCCTCCTTCGACTCGTCCCCGACGAGGCCGAACGGGTCGGGCTGGTCGGTGCCGCGATCAGCGACCACCCGCGCCTCGTCGACCTGCTCGCCGCCCTGGTCGACAGCGGGCGCGGGGTCGGCGTCTCCTCGCTGCGCGCCGACCGGGTGGCCCACAAGCCCGACCTGCCGAGGCTGCTGCGGGCCGGCGGCTACAAGACGCTGACCGTCGCCAGCGACGCCGCCAGCCAGCGGCTCCGCCGCCGCATGGCCAAGGGGACCACCGAAGCCCACCTGCTCACCTGCGCCGAGGCCGCCGCCCGGCACGACTACCGGGTGCTCAAGGTCTACATGATGCTCGGCGTGCCCGATGAGCAGGACGAGGACCTCGACGAGCTGGTGGACTGCACCCGCCGCATGGCGGCCATCCACCCCGTCGCCCTCGGGATCTCGCCGTTCGTCCCCAAGCGCAACACGCCCCTGGCCGACGCCGGGTTCGCCGGCATCCGCACCGTCGAGGAGCGGCTGGCCCGCCTCCGGGCGGGGCTGCAGGGCACCCGGGCCGAGATCCGGGCGACCAGCGCCCGCTGGGCCTGGGTCGAGGCCATGCTGGCCCAGGGCGACAGCGGCACCGGCGAGGCCGTGGTCCGGGCCGTCGACGCCGGCGGCCGGTTCGGTGCATGGAAGCGGGCGCTGGAGGCGGCGGCGAGCTGACGGTGCCGACCGGGGCGCACCGCGCGCCCGCGGAGCGCCGACGAAGGACCAAAGCGCCGACGAAGGACCCGCCGCTCAGGCCCCGCCGTGGACCCGCGCCTGCAGCGATCGGATGTGGGCGATGCCCCCGGCGACCACGCCCCCGAAGACCAGCAGTGCCGCGGCCATCACGCCGGGACGGGCCCCACCGCCCGCCGACAGGGCCCGGAACAGGAAGAACAGCAGCATCGCCGCGTTGAGGGTGGAGATGAACACGGTGAACCGGATCGACTTCTGAACCTCGGCCATGGTGCGCACCCCTGTTGGTTGCGTGGTGCGTTCAGCCTACGGCCGCCGGCGCGCCGCGGGGGTCACACCCTGCACCGGGTCGTGTCGACATGTCACGGCCGCAGGTGCCGGCTGCAGGTCACCGCCGCAGGTCACGGCTCGAAGACGACCGCCCGCCGACGGGCCCGTCCGCCGTCAGTCCCGCACCCGGGCATGGGCGTCGTCGAGCAGCCACCGGGCCAGGGCCCCCAGCCCCTCGAGGTCGTCGATGCCGCCCGGGAACTCCGGGACCGTGAGCACCTCGATGTCCTTGGCGGCATGCTGGACCAGCGTGTCCACCAGCTCCCGGTGTTCGGCTTCGTGGCGGCGCTCCCGCTCGGCCAGCTTCTGGAGGGCCTTGAGCGCGCGGTGGTGCGCGTCGGTCGCGTGGGGCGGCAACAGCTCGGGGCCGGGCATCGGCCGGTGCTCGGCGAGGTGGCGGCTGCGGTTGAGGATGAGTCCGCCCAGCGGCAGCTCCAGCTCGCGGATCCGGTCTTCGAAGTACAGCGCGTCGTCCAGCGCCGTCCGGACCGGGCTGGTGACCAGCAGGAAGACCACGTCGTCCTGCTGCATCCGTTGCCGCATCCGCTGGGCGTTGCCGTTGAGCTGGGCGAAGATCGAGCTGAACGCCGAGAAGAACACCTGCAGGTCGGCGTAGAACTCCTCGCCGAACACGCCGCTGAGCACCCGGCCCGCCATCCGGCGGGTGGTGCCACCAAAACCCCGGCCGTCCCGGTCCGGGAGCAGCATCTGGAAGATCCGGCCGTCCAAAAACTCGCCCAACCGGCGGGGGGCGTCCAGGAAATTGAGGGCGTTGCGGGCCGGCGGCGTGTCCAGGATGACCAGGTCGTACTCGTCCCGGGCGACGAAGCCGTGCAGGGCCTCCATCGCGGTGTACTCCTGCATCCCGGCGATCATCTGCGTGACCTGCTGGTAGATGGGGTTGTCCATCAGCTCGCGGGCCCGCTGGGGATCCTTGACCAGGCGCCGCACCGTCGCGTCGCTGACCAGCTTGGGGTCGAGCATCCAGGCCGAGAGCGCCCCCGGCGGCCGGATGCCGGCCTCGGCTTCCCGCTCGGGGCGGACCCGCACCGGGTCCGGCGTGTTGGCCGTCACCCCCAGGGCTTCGGCCAGCCGCTTGCTGGGGTCGGTGGTGAGGACCAGCACCCGGCGACCGTCCTGGGCGGCGGCCACCGCCAACGCCGCCGAGGTCGTCGTCTTGCCCACGCCCCCGGCGCCACAGCAGATGATCACCAGCTTCTGTCGCAGGTGTTGACCGAGCAGGCTCACGGCAGGCCTCCGGTCGACGGGAATTCCTGCCCCAGGAAGAACGCCGCCATGGCGTCGACGGCTTCCCGGCCGTCGGCTTCGAACTCCGGCACCGCGATCACCCGGGCCTCGGCCGACTTCTGCAGCCGCTCCAGGGAGGTCCGGGCGCGCTCGATGCGGGCCAGCTCCTCCTTGCCGTAGAGGGGACCGTCCGGCAGGATGTCGGCGAGGGCGGCCCGCGCTTCTTCATCGAAGGGATCGACCGGCACCCGGTTGGCGACCATGCAGCAGACGGCCATGTGGGTGGCCTGCAGTCCCTCGACCAGCTCCAGCGCCTCCGTCACCGGCAGGGGCTCGGGGATGGTCACCACCACCGCGCAGCCGGTGTGCGGGTCGTTGAGCCAGCCCTGCCCCTCGCGCAGCGCGGCGGCGATGGGGCCCCGGCGCACCAGTCGCAGCAGGATGTCGGGCAGGCCGGTCAGCGCCAGCGCGTGCCCGGTGGCCGGCATGTCGACCAGGATGAAGTCGAACCGCGGCCGACCGTCGGGCAGCTCTTCGCGGATGAGGTGGAGCAGGTGGTAGAAGACCCCCATCTCGTGGAAGCTGGGGCCGGCGTGCAGCAGGCGCCGCAGCGCCGCGTTGCGCAGGGCCAGCCGGGCCAGCGTCTGGATCTTGAAGACGTCGGCGAGGAAGCGCTCGGTGCCCATCTCGGTCGACAGCATGCAGCCGTGGACCCCGGGGGCCAGCAGCACCGGGCGGGTGGGCAGCACCTCCCGCCCGAACATCCGGGCCAGGGACGACTGGGCCTGGGTGGCCGGCTCCTCGATCTCCGTGACCAGCACCCGCTTGCCGCTGGCCGCGGCGGCCCGGGCCATGGCCGCCGTCGTCGTCGTCCGCCCGACGCCGCCCTTGCCGGCGACGAGCACCACGCGGCGATCCAGGATGGGCTGCAGGGCCATGCTCCGCTCGGTCCGTCGGGGGAGGCTCCGAGGTAACGCGATGGCGCCGGCCCGGGCGAGGCCGGCCAGCCACGACGTCGGGCGGTCGCGCGACCCGAAGACGCATGGCCGGCCGCGGGGGGCGCATCCGGGTCGCTCCGGACCCGTCCGCGCTCGCGCCGCTCACCCGTCCCAGCGGCTCGTGGTCCACGCCACGCCGAGCACCTCGGCGAGGTGGCGGGCGACCATCCCGGCGGCGATCATCCGGCCGGCCCGCAGCGAGACCTGGCGACCATCGTCGGTGTGCAGGCGGATCACGCCGTGTTCGGCCTGTTCTGCGCGGTGGTGCACCCGGGCCAGGGTGATGCGCACGATCCGCGACGCCGGCAGGATCACCCAGCGGCCGCCGTCCAGCACGTCGACCGTTCCGTCCAGGAGGCGCAGGCGTCCCCCCTCCGCCGTCCAGATCACCGGGGGTCCGTCGTCGTCGGTCCAGGCCACCGACCAGCCCGCCGCGTGGTCGGCGTCCCAGCGCGCCCGGCGGATGTCGCCGTGCCGCGCCACGAGGTCGCAGGTCAGCGCATCCGACAGCCAGCCCTCCCAGGCGGGGTCCTGGACGCCGCCCGCCTCTCCGAACAGCGCGACCCGGGCTGCGGCCAGCTCCGCCAGCGGCACGATGCCCCGGGCCACCACCGGCACCCGGCCGGCGCGGCGCATCTCGGCGAGCACCGCCTCGACCCGACCGAGGTCCACGAGCTGCTGTTCGTCGGGCGGATCCTCGATCACTTGACGCGGTAGCCTTCCAGCTCGTTGTTGAAGATCCAGGCGACCACCTCCCCGATCTCGAAGGAGTCGGCCGACCAGGTGTGGATGTTGGCCGCGGCCGAACCGGTGGTGCGCAGGCGGGCCCGGCTGGCCAGCATCTTGCGGAAGCGCGCCTGCCAGGTGGCCATGTTGCTCGGCCGCAGGTCCACCCATCCCCGCTTGATCCACGACTCCAGCTCGGCGCGGTCACGCCAGGTCACGGTCGTGCTGTGCCCCCGGATCTCCGGCACGTTCACCCGCGGCCCCCGCAGGATTCGGTTGCCGTCGGGCAGGAGCACCGGGATGCCGATGCTCGGGGCGGTGCGGGCCACCCCCGACGCATCGAGCGCCGCCGCCAGCGCCCGGGACATGACCTCCGGGGTCACCCCCTCTCCCAGCGCGCCCTCCAGGCTGCCGTAGACGTGGCGGATGAGGTGCGCCTCGAACAGCAGCTTGGACAGCTCGGGCGGGCCGAGTCGGCCGAGCGCCACGCTGGGCACGTCGCCATCCGGTTCGGCGCGGTCCAGGTCGGTCAACGCCGCCCGCCGCAGCAGCCCGGCCTTGTAGGAGGGATTGAGCACCGAGGCGTCCAGGGCCGACACGATGTCCTGGCCGGTGTTGGCGCCGCGCAGCTCGGAGACGACGGTCCGGGCGATCTCCTCGGGGGTGATGAACTCCATCTGCCCGAGCGCCGTGATGGCCGCGAACTCCCCCCGGGTGAACACACCGTTTTCGCCGGTGTCGACGATGGCGACCGACAGTTGTCCCTCGGGCCGGTAGCCGTCCTCGGGCTCGGCGAGGTGCAGCTCGCCCTCCAGCGGCACCTCCCGGGCGGCGAACAGCCGGGTGTTGCGGTGCTTGTCGGCGGCGACCTTCACCTGCACGCCGCGGTAGCCGATCATCGCGGCGGGCTTGACCTCCTTGACGATGGGGGCGTGGGGGGTGCGGGCCAGCAGGAACAGCAGCCCGGTGTGGCCGAAGGCGGCTTCGTTCTTGGCGAGGAGCACCTTGCTGGGCTTGTCCTCGCTGTGGGTGTAGGGAATGTTCAGCCCCATGCCGCCGGTGCCGGTGGTGCCGACCTTGACGTAGACCCGGGTCTGGCACTCGCGGGTGACCTGGTGGACGAAGCGCACGTGCTGGATGAGGGCCGGCACCGACTGCGACAGCAACAGGGTCTCCAGGTCGGCGACCCCGCGATCGTCGTAGCCGTCCCCATCCAACCAGTCGCGCACCCGCTGGGCGCCCTGGAAGACGTCGCGGTAGGCCAGGCCGGTCGCGGTGTTCACGCAATCCACCACGACCTCCGGGCGGTGCCGGCGGATCATCTGGACGAGGTGGTTCTCCTGGTAGGCGGCGTCGAAGTCGTCGTAGAGGGAGGCCAGCAGCCGGCGACGCACCTCCCGGTCGGCCAGGAGCTGGTCGCGGGGGGTCGCCGCGAGGTCCGTGGGCACGAACAGGTTGCCGGACTCGGGCACGAAGGCGCAGGCATCCCCCATCTCGGCCCGAAGCTGCTCGCAGGCGGCTTCGGCCTCCTCCGGCAGCAGGGAGGCGACGACGATGCGCCGCGGCTGGAGGGTCTGGACGATGTGGCGGCAGACCTGCAGGCCGACGAGACCGGCGCCGCCGAGGATCAGGAAGTCGTGGTACATGGCAGCCCTCTTGGAGCGAAGGCCGCCATTAACTCAGCCGGGGCGATCGCCGACGACGGCGAGCGCGGCGATCACTGCATCGGCCGGCCCCCCCGCGGCGACCAGCTCCTGCCAGTCGCCGCCGACGCGGAAGGCGTAGGCCGCCGCCAGGCCCAGCCCGCCGGGGGGAAGCCGCCGGGCCCGGCGCAACCGGGCGATGGGCTTGACCAGGCGGTCGGTGGCCAGCGCGCGCAGCACCGGCCAGAACCACAGCCCCAGCGCCCGGCAGTCCTGGACCAGCGCGTCCGCCGCCAGCACCGTCAGCTTGCGGGCCCAGTCGACGTGGAGGGCGGGCATGACCCGGTCGCCGCAGGCCAGGATGTCCACCACCACCGGGTGCAGGTCCCCCGGAAAGACGTAGGGCAGGTCCTGGACACCGAGGCGACGGCGGGCTTCCCGCACCCGGGCTTCGCTGCAGGCGGCGTGGACCTGGGCGGCCAGCACCCGGGTGGTCGGGGGGCAGGCATCGCCGGCGGCCCGTGCCCGGGCTTCGAGCGCCGCGGCGTCGGCGGGGGAGAGCCGGTTGCCCCCGTCCACCGCCGCCACCGCCGACAGCACCGCGCGGGGCAGCGCGTCCTCGACCGGCGGGTCCCCCACACCGAGCAGGGCGCGATCGAGGGGTTCGTCGAGGCGCGGCGCCAGCAGATCGACCGCCCGCGGGACCCGCCGCGCCAGGCGCAGCAGGGCCGGGGAGAGCCGGTCGCGCGGCAGCGTGGGGAGGTGCTGGTCGAGAATGGCGTCGGGGTCGAGCATCGAGGCGGCAGGATAGCGCGGCGGGGCGGGG
>RFKJ01000759.1 GCA_003694325.1 Deltaproteobacteria bacterium | reverse complement strand
CCACATCCCGGCTCCGCCCCCCTCGAAGACCACGCCCGTGTCGGGCAGGTCGGCGAGGAACCGCGACGGTCGCACGTCGCGGTAGCCCTCGCCGACGACGAGGTTGCGCCGGGACCGGGTGAGGACCAGCCGGTCGCGGGCCCGCGTCATGGCCACGTAGACCAGCCGGCGCTCCTCCTCGATGTCCTCCTCCCGGTCCATCGCCCGGAAGTGGGGGAACCCGCCCTCGAACATGCCGACGACGTAGACCTGCGGGAACTCCAGCCCCTTGGCGAGATGGGCGGTGAGCAGGGTCACCTGCCCGGCGTCATCGGCATCGGGCAGGTCTTCGTCCTGTCCGGCGAGGCTCACCCGGTCGCAGAAGAGCTGCAGGCGCACCAGGGGGTCGTCGAGGTCCAGCGCCGCTCCGTCGCCCTCGGCGCCGGACATCGCGGTGACGTCGAACAGCGCGGCGGCGTCGACGGGCTCATCCACCGCCGAGGCCAGCGCCGCGATGTTGTCGATGCGCCCGCGGGCCTCCTCGCTGTCCTCGCTGCGCAGGGCGTCGATGTAGCCGGTCTCCGCCGCGATGCGCTCCACCAGCCGCCCCGGTTCGAGGGTCCGCGCCAGCTCCGTGAAGTGGTCGATCTGCTCGACGAACCGGGCGGCGCCCGCCTGGGCCCGCCCCTTGCCCCGAGACCAGGTCCGGGCCGCAGCGAGCAGGGGCACCCCCTCCCGGGCGGCGTACTGGCGAAGGGACTCGAGAGACTTCGCCCCGATGCCGCGACGCGGCACGTTGATGACCCGCAGCAGGGCCATGTCGTCGGCCGGGTTCAGCACCAGCTTGAGGTAGGCCAGCAGGTCCCGGACCTCCCGGCGCTCGTAGAACTTGCGGGCCCCCACCAGCACGTGGGGCACTCCGCTGCGCACCATGACCTGCTCGAAGCTGCGGCTCTGGGCGTTGGTCCGGTAGATGATCGCGGTGTCGCCATACCGCCGCGCGCCGGCCTCGACCTGTCGGCGGATCTCGGCGACGATGGCCTCGGCCTCGGCGTTGGGGTCGTCGTAGGCCCGCACCACCACCGGCTCCCCATCGCCCCGGTCGGTCCACAGCTTCTTGTCCATGCGCCCGGCGTTGTGACGCACCACGGCATGCGCCGCCGCCAGGATGTTGCCCATGGACCGGTAGTTCTGCTCCAGGCGCACCACCGTGGCGTCGGGGAAGTCCCGCTCGAAATCCAGGATGTTGCGGATGTTGGCGCCGCGGAAGGCGTAGATGCTCTGGTCGTCGTCCCCGACGACGGCGATGTTGCGCGGCTCGCCGGGAGGGCGGGCCATGAGCAGCCGGATCAGCTCGTACTGGGCGCGGTTGGTGTCCTGGTACTCGTCCACCATGACGTAGCGGAACCGGCGCTGGTACCGGGCGAGCACCGCCGGGTGTTCCCGCCACAACCGCACCACCAGGTTGAGCAGGTCGTTGAAGTCCACGGCTCCGGCGGCCTGCAGCTCCTCCTGGTAGCGGGCGTACAGCCGCGCGCTGGGGTCGCCCGGGCTGTGGCGCAGCTCCTCGGCCAGCTCTCGCGGCGTCTGCATCCGGTTCTTGGCCCGGTCGATGACCCCCCGCAGCCGGGCCGGAGTCCACTCCTTGGACCGGATCCCCTCGGCCGCGAGCAATCGCTTGAGCAGGCGGTTCTGGTCGTCGGTGTCGTAGATGGTGAAGCTGCGCGGGTAGCCGAGGACCTCGATGTCCTGGCGGAGGAAGCGCACGCAGGCCGAGTGGAAGGTGGTCACCAGGATGCGCCGGCCCCGCTCGCCCACCAGGTTGTGGACCCGTTCCTTCATCTCCCCGGCGGCCTTGTTGGTGAAGGTGACGGCGAGGATGTGGCGCGGATCGATGCCCTGGTCGAGCATGTGGGCGATGCGGTGGGTCAGTACGCGGGTCTTGCCCGAGCCGGCCCCAGCGAGGATGAGCAGGGGACCCTCGATCCGGCTGGCGGCCTCCCGCTGGGGCGGGTTGAGCCCGTCCAGCAGGTCCCGGCTCGACGGGCGCGGGGCGAACAGGTCCAAGGTGCTCACTGCGCCTCCTCGTCCCGCGGGTCCTGCGCGGCGCGGCGCTGGTTGCGCAGGCGGATCCGGCGGGCCATCCCCGGGCGGTTGACCTGCCGGCTCCGCGCCAGGGCCAGCGCATCCGCCGGCACGTCCTCGACCACCACCGAGCCCGCCCCCACGATGGCCCCGTCCCCGACCGTCACCGGGGCCACCAGCGCGGCGTTGCTGCCGATGAAGGCACCGGCGCCGATGTCGGTGCGGTGCTTGGCGACGCCGTCGTAGTTGCAGGTGATGGTGCCGGCACCGAGGTTTGCGCCCGCCCCCACCCGGGCGTCGCCGACGTAGGCCAGGTGGTTGACCTTGGCGCCCCGCTCGATGACGGCGTTCTTCACCTCGACGAAGTTGCCCAGGCGGGCCCCCTCCTCCACCACCGCCCCCGGCCGCATCCGGCTGAACGGTCCAACGCTGGCCCCCCCCGCGATCCGCCCGGCCTCGACCAGCGAGAACGCCCGTACCCGCGCCCCGCTGGCGATCCGGGCCCCGCTCTCGATGACGCAGTACGGACCCACGACCACGTCATCCCCGATCTCGGCGCCCCGCCGCAGCACGCAGCCGGCGCCGATCTCCACGTCGCGCCCCAGCCGCACCCCCACCTCGACCACCGTGCTGGCCGGGTGCT
>RFKJ01000758.1 GCA_003694325.1 Deltaproteobacteria bacterium | reverse complement strand
CCTCCATGCCGGACATGCTCCACTTGGAGAACACGCCGCAGGTGCCGAGGAGGAGGGCGGCCAGCATCGCCGTCCGGCGCGACAGGCCGGGCACCAGCCGGTGGGCGAAACCGATCATCGTAAGGCTGGCCACGTCGAGCAGGGCGCCGAGCACCTTGCTGAACAGCTCCGGGGCCAGGCCCAGGGAGCGTCCCACGGCCAGCAGCAGCAGCCACAGGAAGTTCGTGTAGCCCTCGACCCGTTCTCCCGGGTTGAACACGATCCCGTGGCCGGCGACGAGGTTGTCGGCGTAGCGGAAGGTGATGTAGGCGTCGTCCAGGGTCCAGGGCTGCAGCGTCCAGTCGTGCACGGCGAAGGCGAGCAGGCCCACCAGGACGGGCGCCCACGAGGGGATGCGGTCGAGGTCCGACATGCGCTCGGGGGGGGAGGGAGCGGCGCTTAACCGCTGCACCCCCGACCACGCCCCGGCCCGACCCGGCCGCCAGCGGATAGACGGCGGCGTGCGCCACCGGACTCGCTCCATCGCCGCGTTCCTTGCACTGGGGACCTGGATCCTGGTCGCGGTCCTCCCGGCCTGGCGGCGACTGTTCCCCGACACCCGCGACTACGCCACCTTCGCCACGGCGGTCCAGGTCTGGCAGCGGGGCGGCGATCCCTACGACATGTCGGCCCTGGTGGCGGCCGCCCCGCCGGGGACGACGGTCTACCCCTTCTTCTACCCGCCCCCGGCCCTGCCGCTGCTCGCCTGGACCGGGGTGCTGCCCCTGGAGACGGGCTACCGTCTGATGTTCTGGCTCAACGAGCTGGCCCTCGGCGGGGTGCTGTGGATCCTCTGGCGGTGGTTCCGCCCCCCGCCGTGGCTGCTGGTCGTCGCCGCGTGCACCTGGACCCCCGTGGGCTGGAGCGGCCGGCTGGGGCAGGTCAACGTCGTCGTCCTGCTGCTGTGCGTGGCCGCGATGTGGCGGAGTCGGGGCAGCCTGCTGGCCGCCGCGGCGGTGATCAAGATGTCGCCCGCCCTGCTGGCCGCGCGATGGGTGGCGCGGGGCCGGTGGCGGCCGGTGGCCGGGGCGATCGTCACCGCGATGGGGGCCCATCTCGCGGTGCTGCCCTGGGTCCCGCTGGCGCTGCAGCGACGCTTCTACCTCGAGGTGCTGCCGCAGTTCGCCTCGGGCGCCTACAACGGCCTCGACGTGCCCATCGGCCTGCCGGCGAACCACTCGCTGGCCAACCTCCTCGACCAGGTCTGGCCGGGCCCCGACGCGCACCACCTGTCCTCCACCGCCGCAACGGTGACCCGGGTCCTGCTGGTTGGCGGCCTCCTGGGCCTGTCGGGGTTGGCGCGCCGGCGCATGGCGCCGATGGGCGAGGCGCTCCTGGCCGGCGCCCTGCTGGTCCTCATGACCATCGCCCCCGTGTTCACCTACGAACACCACTTCGTGTTCCTGCTTCCCGCAGCGGTGGCCGCGGCCACCGCCAGCCACCACCGCGTGCTGCCCCGATCGGCGCTGTTGCTGCTGGTGCCGGCCTGGGCGGCGGTCGTGCTGCCCATCGAGGAGTTCCGCCACCTCCAGCGGACCTGGCCCGAGGCGGCGGCGTACATCCGCGAGAGCAAGCTCGCCGGCGCCCTCATCCTGGGGCTGCTCTGCGCCTGGGGTGCCGCTCGCTGCCGGGAGGAGGAGACGGCGGGTCGCCGGTCGCGCCCGCCTACCAGTGCGGCGGGACCTCCTCGGCGAGATCCCCGCTGACCTCCACGTGGCGCGCGAGATCCGCCCGGACCGCCTTCAACTCCTCCCGCACCGCGGTCACCTGGTCGCCAAGCTGGCGGACCACGCCATCGAGGTCTTCGATGGTGCGCTCGAGGAAGCTCAACCGCACCTCCAGGTCGGTCACCCGGTCGCCGAGCCGATCATCCTGCTGGTGGGACATGACACCTCCACGGGCCGCGCGTCGCCCGCACCCGTGTCTACCCCATCGCGCGGTGATGGGGCTACGATGGACCCATGCCTGCGTTCCTGGTCCTCGCCCTCGCACTCTCCTGCACCCACGACGACCCCGGTTCGGCGGTCGGCGACGATTCGGGCGCCGGGTCGGCCACCGACTCCGGCAGCAGCTCGGGCGCCAACGGGGGAACGGCCGACGGAGGCGTCACCGGCGACGGGGGCGGTGACGGCGGCGGGCCGGGCGATGGTGGCGGCCTGGGTGACGGTGGCGACACCGGCCCCCCTCCCCCTCCCCCCGACCTCAGCCTGTCGATCAACCGCGGCGGATGGATCGACCCCCTGCGCAGCGCCCGACTGACCGTGACCTTGTCGGCGGTGGACGTGGTCGGCGACGAACAGGGCGTGAGCCTGCGGCTGTTGAACGCCGATGGCACGCTCCACCACGAGATCGCGTCAGGCCTCGATCCCAACACCATGGTGGACCTCGACGGCCGGGGCGCCGACAACGTCCCGCTGCCGGTGGGGCACTACCTGCTCCAGGCCGACCTCATCGACAATCCCGGCACGGTGGTCGACAGCGAGCAGGTCGAGATCCACGTGGTCCGCACCGGGGTGACCGGCGGCACCTATGGCGGCCCCAAGCTGGAGGACGACAACCGCGTCGCCCTGCTGTGGTACGACGCCGAGGGCTTCAGCAGCTACTGGAACGACGGCGCGGTCGAGCCGGCCTTCTCCCTTCCGGGGCCGACCTTCGGGGAGGGGATCGCCGAGGTCGCGACCGAGGTGCCGGAGGTGTGGCCCGATCTCGCCACCCCGCCCGCCCCCGCGCGCCCCAGCAACCTGCCGGTGGCCTACGTCTACGATTCCCGCCCCTGGCTGACCCTGACGGTCGACACCCGCGTCCCCGATGACACCGACCTGTCGACCTGGTCGGCCTCGCTGGACGGTTGGACCCTGTCATCGGGCGACCTCGCCACCGGCACCCTGGTGTTCCGCAAGGACGAGGCCCTGGCCGACGGTCCCACCGTCCTGGAAGGGGACTGGAAGCTGTCGCTGCTGGTCGACGGCGACCTGCTGTCCACCCAGGTGATTCCCTACCGGATCTACGCCACCATGGGCCAGCCCACCTTCCACACCACCGAGTCGCCCCACATGTTGTGGACGGCCGCCGCCGACGGCGCCCTGCGGGCAATCGACGGGGTGGAGCCCACCGATGCCGCGGTCCTCGATGCGCTGGTGGAGTGGGTCTACACCGAGCTGGGGCTGGTCTACGACACCCGCTCCGGGGCGAGCTTCTACGCCAGCTACTCGGGCTGGGACGGCGGCTCGATCAATTTCTCGGGCTTCCTCGACCGCAGCCGCGGCAACACCGTCAACTGCAGTGACTGCGCCGGCATCGTGGGCGCCTACGCCAACATGCTCGGCGTGCCGCTGAACTACAGCATCATCCTCAGCAACTACCAGCTCAACGAGATCAAGGCGATCGGCATCGACGAGTTCACGAGTTGCCCCTTCGGGCCGGGCGGCTGCGGGTTCAGCTACCACGCCGTCACCACCAACGACGAGTCCGCCACCATCTGGGATGCCACCCTGGCGCTGGATGGCGACGACGACCCCGGCTCGGCTCCCAGCGAGGAGTTGATCGTCCAGAGCATCGACGGCGACGAGTACCTCGACCGCCTCGTGCGCAGTGGCAGCGCCGACTACTACTACGACACCAGCCGCATCCGGATCCGCTGATGCCCCTCCTCCTCCTCCTGACGATGACTGCCCGGGCCGGGGGATTGCATGCCGGCATCCCGGTCGACCAGGCCACCGACTTCGTCGACATCCGGTTCGAGGACGCCGACCAGGGCTGGTCGGCGGCCCTGGTGGACGCCGACGGGGCTCCTGCCGGGTTCCTGCGGGTCTACGTCGGCCCCACCCAGGCCGCTGCCGCTCGCTGGATGGAGGACGCCATCCGCAGCGTGCAGGCGCCGCTCTCCCCCCAGGCCGGCCTGGGCGATGTCGCCGTCGGAGATCCCGATTCCCTGGTGATCTGCCGCGACGGCAACGTCGCGCTGATGGTCCGGGCGCAGGGCAGCCTGCGCGCCGAGGACGAGGTGCGGGACCTGCTGGACCGCATCGTGGACGAACCCCTGGTGTGGCCGGCCGCGGCGCGGGTCGTGGAGCGCGACGGGCTCTGGTTCTTCGAGGCCGACGACGCGGTCTTCGCCCAGGTGACCGGAGGGCGGCGGCCCCTGGGAGAACCGAACGGCTACATCGAGCTGCCGAGCCGGGTCGTGACCTGGGATCGCCTGGGCCGGGCCGCGGTGCTCCTGCCGCAGCGCTGATCGCGGCCCGCTGCCGCGGTGCCGGTCACAGCCGGTACTGCACCTGGAACGCCGTGTAGGGCGGGACCGGCCCGTCGCGCAGCCGGGCAAAGGCGTAGAACTGGCAGATGGCGATGACCGTCCAGTGGTCCGGTTCGGGCATCCACACCGCGGCCGGCCCCACCCGCAGCAGCTCGTCGCTGGTCTGGCCCGCGGTGCGGTAGTCGAGGTAGCCGCCGAGGTAGAGGGTGGTGTCGTGCGCCTGGACCTCCCAGGTCAGCAGGGCGTTGTGGTCCCAGCTCGTCCCCGGGTACCGCAGCATCAGCCCCAGCTCGGGTTCGAGCCAGTAGTCCCCCTGGTCCGTGGTCTCCCCCGGGTGCAGCGTGTGGTGGCGGACGGCCGACCAGCCGACGAAGACGATGGGACCCCCCTTCATGCGAATCGTGGGCTCGACCAGCAGCCGCCCCCCCCAGCCGGTCGTCCGGTCCATGGTCGCGCGCAGGGCTGCGTCGTAGACGGCATCGGGGTCATCGAACAGGTACACGGCGGTGAAGGCGTCGTAGAAGCCGATGGCCGAGTAGCGGACCCGCAGCTCGAAGATGGTCGCCGGCTGGAACACGAAGCCGATGCCGGCGCGGGTGTAGGCCGGGGTGACCTGCACGGTGGCGTCGGCCTGGACGAAGGTCTCGTCGAGGAGCGGGTTGCCGGGCCGATCCCACAACGGTTGCCGCAGGCCGGGCTGGACGGAGGTCTCCGCCCCGGTCGGGAAGAACGCCGCCGACAAAGTCCACGACAAGGTCGGCTCGAGCGCCCGGGCCGTCGAGCCGGCAAGCGCCAGGACCAGCAGCAGCGAGGTCAGGGGATGCGCTCCACCCGGACCTGGACGACCCGGTCCTTGATGCCGCCGGGCCGGCCGAAGGTCCACCCCCGGCCGTCTTCGAGGCGTTCGACGATGGGGTAGCTCTGCTCGAAGTCGGGATCACTGCGCCGGGCGGTGATCGGGTCGAGGAGGTCGAGGTCGGGGACGCCGACGGCCGGGCGGCCGTCCCGGGCCGGATGGGTGTGCCCGTCCAGGAGCTGGATGCAGCGCCAGGGGGCGGCGGTCCAGTCCCCCACCACCGAGGTCTTGAGGATCACCCGGATCCCGTGGGGACCGGCGATGAACAGGCTGCCCAGCTCGTCGGGCAGGTCACCCTGGCGGCCACTGGGGAAGATGGAGACCTGGTGGCGCGTGCCCGAGAAGCCGGGCTTGGTGTAGCCGACGATATCGACCCGCATGTTCTCGGCGATGTCCCAATCCACGGGGCCTCCGAAGGGTGCTGGAGAGGTTGCCGGGGAGGAAGGGGACCTCCCCGGGTCGAAGGGTACAGGAGAGAGGGGAAGGGGGGGGAGGGGGAGGGGACCTCCGCGGCTCGACAGGACCAGGAGGTCCCCGCCGTCGACGGGACCCGCCGGCGGGGCGTCGACTCGCCGCCCCGCCAGACCCCCGGCCCTTCGCAGGCGCGGTGCAGAACGGATCGTTCCGCGAGGGCTGCCCACGGCGAGGATAGCCCGACACCTCCCCCCTGGAGGCGGCATGGGCCTGCTCATCGATGGTCAGTGGCACGACCGCTGGTACGACACCTCCCAGAGCGGCGGTCGCTTCGAGCGCCGGCCATCATCCTTCCGCCGCCAGGTGACGGCCGACGGCGCACCGGTCGACGGACAGGCCACGGTGCAGGCCGAACCGGGGCGGTTCCACCTCTACGTGAGCTGCGCCTGTCCCTGGGCGCACCGGACCCTCATCGTGCGCGCCCTCAAGGGACTCGACGACGTCATCGGGGTGAGTTTCGTCCACCCACTGATGCTGGACCAGGGCTGGTTCTTCGACGACGAGCACCCCGATCGGGTCGGCGGGCGACGCTTCCTGCGCGAGGTCTACACCGCCGCCGACCCCCACTACACCGGCCGGGTCACGGTCCCGGTGTTGTGGGACGACAAGGAGGGTACCATCGTCAACAACGAGAGCAGCGAGATCATCCGGATGCTCACCCGGGCCTTCGACGCCTGGTCGAGCCGCCCGGACCTGGACCTGTACCCCGAGGAGCTTCGCCCCGAGATCGACCGGGTCAACGCCCTCGTCTACGACACCGTGAACAACGGCGTCTACAAGGCCGGCTTCGCCACGACCCAGGCCGCCTACGACGAAGCCGTCCACGCCCTGTTCGACACCCTCGACCTGCTGGAGGCCCGGCTGTCGGCCCGGCCCTTCCTGGTGGGCGACCGCCTGACCGAGGCCGACGTCCGCCTGTTCACCACCCTGCTGCGGTTCGACATCGTCTACGTCGGCCACTTCAAGTGCAACATCCGGCGGCTGGTCGACTACCCGGCGCTGTGGGCGTACACCCGGGCGCTGTTCCAGGTGCCCGAGATCCGGGGCACCTGCCACCTCGACCACATCAAGCAGCACTACTACCGGTCGCACCCCTCCATCAACCCGCACGGAATCGTCCCGGCGGGCCCACGCCTGGACTTCGACGAACCCCATGATCGGGGGCCCGTGCTGCCCGAGTGACGGTCAGTGCTTCTGGTAGGTGCCCACGAGCTGGGCGCGATCCAGGACGTGTCCCTCCATGGCCTTCTCCACGGCTGCCTTGTCGGCCTTGCCCAGGTCGGGCAGCACGGTGTCCAGGGCGTAGAGCTTGAAGAAGTAGCGGTGCCGGCCGATGGGCGGGCAGGGACCGCCATAGCCGGTCCGCTTCCAGTCGTTGAGTCCCTGGAGGGTGCCGGGGGGCAGGGCGGCCGGAGAGACGCCCTGGGGCAACCCGCTGCTGTCCGCCGGCAGGTTGTAGAGCACCCAGTGGACCCAGGTCATCTTGGGGGCGGCCGGATCGGGGGCGTCGGGGTCATCGACGATGAGGACCAGGCTCCGGGTGCCGTCGGGAGCATCCGACCAGGCCAGCGGGGGGGAGGTGTCGTCCCCCTGGCAGGTGAAGACCCGGGGGATCTCGCCCTGGTCGGAAAAGGCCGGCGAGGTGATGGTCAGCGCCATGGCATCTCCTGCGAGGCCGAAGGTGGAAGCGACGAGGATCAGCGCCAGTGCCCGGCGAGATGGTCGTGACATGGGGGCCTCCGAGCGACCGGATCGTATCCCCGCGATTCAGGGCTGGGGAAGTACCCCGGGCAGGCCGTCGCGCCAGGCGACCTGGACGTACTGGTAGGGCAGGATGTCGAGGCTGTCCCCGATGGTCCATCCGGCCCGGGTCAGCTCGTCGACGACCTGCTCCTGGGAGATTCGGTGCCCGGGGGGCGGCCCGACGGGGAGGTCCCCGGGCTTGAAGTCGACCACCACGAGCCGGCCGCCCGGTGCGACCCGGTCGCGCAGGGCCGCGAAGTAGGACACCCGCCCGTCGATGTGGTGGTAGGTGTCGACCATCAGCACGAGGTCGGCTTCTCCCGGCTTCAGGCCGGGGTCATCGGGCCGCCCCAGGCGAGCCTCGACCTGGGGCGTGCCTTCCTGCACCGCCCGGCGGGCCATGTGCTCCACCATGGAAGGCTCGATGTCGATGGCGACGACGTGGCCTTCGGGACCGACGGCTTCGGCCAGGTACCGGTTGAAGTAGCCGGTCCCGGCTCCGATGTCGGCGACGGTGCTGCCCGGCTGGATCTCCAGGGCGGCGACCAGCTCCGCCGGCTTCTGCCAGGCGGCCCGACCGGGGTCGTCGAAGACCTGGACCCAGCGCTCGGCGTCGTGGAACGAGTGGTGGACCACCGCGTCGTCGCCCCCGGGGTGGTGGGCATGCTCGGCCGGGGGCGGGGTCTGGACCGGCGGGGCCGCCTCGGCCGACGCGGCCGGATCCCTGCTGGCGTCGTGCGCACAGGCGATGGCGAGGAGGAGGGCAAGCATGGGCGTCTCCGGGGTGGGGAACCCGCGATAGCCCGGCCGGGACGCCGGGGCACCCGGCGCCGCGCCGCGG